>NZ_KE384201.1:0-45420 GCF_000424505.1 Butyrivibrio sp. XBB1001
AACAGAAGAACACAAACGCAAATACATTAAGACAGGGAAATACAAAAAGAAAAGCTAGTGCGATTCATCCCACAACCGATTTCATCGGAAGGGGTTTTCTCGCACGATGTTTATAAATATCTTCTTTGGCAACATTTTATTGTTGTTTCTTTTAACCACCACTAATGTCACGCTCCAAACTTGTCATATGTTATTCTTATTCTTATTTCTCCATTTCCATGTGGAACAATGGCATCTTCTATATAAGCTAATTCCACACAGTCTTCCTTCATAAACAATCTAGTATTGTCGAAACTCGCATTTTCATATGCCCTGTCAAAAACATTATCTTCGTTTATATCCGAAGCAAATTGCAACTGCATTTCTGTGTTCTCAATGTAATAATCATGCGTTGCTTCAGCAATTAAGGCTTTGAAGTCAGATTCTGAGCTTCCATAAAATGCCTCTATTTCAACTTTCTTGCCGCTTTCCAAATCATAAACATACTGACGTTCATCCAGATACGGGTGCGGTGCAGCAAATACTGTTATCTCAGAAGAAACATCTATAGTAAGCAAATTATCTTTAATAATATCGTAGCCAAAAACTCTGGTATTATACTTTGTAGCAAACTCTTCATCATGTATACTACAGTCATCTTCTGAGTTACCGTATATATCCTCGGCAGAAACAGATACTAAATCCTGATAAATCAGGTTATTAATATCATCCGCATACTGACTACATGAATCTGATATAACTATATATTCCTCTTGAGTTTTTAATACTACATTTCCACACTTCTCGCATGAATACTCTTTTTCAGAAGTAATTACTTTTAGGTCTGATACCTCATCTTCGACCATTTCATTGTTATTTATAATGTCAGCTTCTTCATCAATATTCATACCATCTAAAGAAACAGTTATAGTTGAAACGTCACTTTCAGAATCCTTGCTATTTTCTACTGCAATATTTGTACATGCCGTAACCATTATTGTTATAGGAATAAGAATTCCCACAAAAAACTTTCTTCTCATGAAAATACCTATCAGTTATAATAAAATTTAATCTCACTTACTGTAGATCTGCTGTCAAAATTTGATACTATTTTTCCCCAATCAAACTCTTCTTTCTCACCAATTCCATATCCGGCTAAAATAGCATCGTGAACCTTTTTTCTTTTTTTTCAGTTTCCCATGTGAATTCTTTTTCACAGTTCATAAGTGACAAACAGTAAATTCTTCCTTCTCTAAAGAAAAGATCAACCAAATACAGCCGTCCATCGATCACCTGTGCACCATCCAAAGTGATAATCCTAATTTCATCCTGATTAGTATAAAACTCTGTATTCTTAAACTCGTCAAAAGTGTATTCTGGACGAATGACCAATTTATCTGAAATGGTCACATTTCCATTTTTCCAATTATCCATACTTATTTCTCATTCCCAACAAATATGCAAAAGTCATTCCCTAGATATATCAGTTCATTTCCATCTGCTTTTCTTTAGCTTGCTTCAAAAGCACTTCTAGTTCTTCTTTATCAAAATACCCCTGATTTTCGGGCACAGTCAGCAAAAGCACTGGATGTTTTCTGATGAAGTTTTTTGTATTTTCTAGTTCCTCATCTTCACTCAATGGCCACTCACCATTCTTACAGAAAAACAGTACATCATTTGCATCTTTCTCAGATTTTTTCAGTTTTTCAAAATTTTCCTCTGAAATATCATAATAAGCAATTTTTCCTGATAATCCTTCTGCCCAAGATACCTTTAATTGCCCATCTATTTCTAATACTGCAAAACCATTTCCTTGATATATTATATTTTTCATATTTAGTATAAATATGTACCTGATTATCAATCGTACTCACAAACAAATCCAAGCTTCCCAGCATACTCCGGTGACACATTTAATATCCTATCTGGAGCATCAAAGATATAAATCATTCCATCTTCTTCAAAAAACTTGGCAAGGCCTACTTCCTGTTCGCCGCCTTCAAAAGACCACTCATTTTTGGTGTAATCATATCCTGGAGAATGGTAATCCCAGAAGTCATACATGCTTGGCATTACTTCCTGATAGGAGCCATCCTTATTTATCCATCTGAAACTGCAGAAAGTATCTCCTACCCATTCACAGGATCTGTAGCCAACAAAGAACGCCTTATCCGTGTGTCCCTCTTCTTTAATAAGCTCAGATATAACTTTTGCCTCATCTGTGCAAGTCACTGTTGCCAGATATCCACCTTTCTCAAGGCATATCTTTTGAGCATCGTTCCAAGAGCAGTCCTGTACAATTAGTTCATACTTATGGTCTGCAGAATACCACTTTCCATTCTCCAAAAGGTACAAGAACTCATCATATAAATAATAGTTGTTCGGCTGCTTACCCTTATCTACATCGTAGTACTCGGCAACATGAGCATTAAACTCTTCTTCGGTCACAGTTTCATCGCCCCATTCGTAAGTCAATGTATATGGGTAGTTCTCATCTTCTCCCATCTTTTTGAAATCTTCCTCAGAAACATATCTTATACCTGAAGCAATTTCTGTGAACACGCCATTTTCCAGCTTTGTGATACTGATTGGGTAATAATCCATATGTCCTGTATCGGTATAAATCAGGCCACTCTTTTCAATGTACTGGGATCCTATTCTTGAAAGATACTGCTCTACAATCTTGCCATCATAGTAAGTAATAACCATCTGACCACTAGCTTCTATGCCAGTATCAACGAAAAGCTCCGGAATATCATCGTCGTCCAGATAGATCAGAGTATATGAAAGTTCACTCCCACCATCGGCAAAAGAAATATACTCCGCACCAGTTCTTAAATACTCTGCATATGCTTTGCTCCACTCAGGAATATTATCTGGAGTCAATTCATTTGAAGTCTCTTCTGTAACTTTCTCACTCGCCTCGGCGCTGGTATCATCTACCACTGAACTACTCTCTGTAGCAATAGTACTTACTCCCTCTACAGAAGCCAATTCTTCCGTCACTTCATTTGAAGGCTCCTCTGGCGCCTGTCCTGCGCAGGCAGATAGTATTATTGGACATAGCAAAAGTGCCATGCACTGCTTAATTCTTTTCACTAAACCCTCCTCATCATGAACAGCTGTCTTACATGGAATGCTGCCTTATTTCTTCCTCAATACGATTTTTAAGTTCGCCAAGAGCTTCCTCTTCAGAATCAAAAGAAATCTCTCCATAGACTACTCCTCGTTCGCCTGTCTGGTAAACTACCCACATCTTATTAGACTCGTCATAATAACAGCCGAAGATATAGCCTGCATGGGATGGGCCATCTTTATCTATGTTAATGCCATAATACATTTTTCTTTCCCACTGCTGGGAATTCATTTCGCTGATAAATTGGGCTCTCGATAGTTTTCTTTCCCCTCTGTCACCGAAATACAATCTAAACTCCTCGGGCACACTATCGCCAAAAGGCCTTCTTTCTCCGCCAACAACTCCGATCAACCTATAGCAAATATCCAGAAATTTATCTATCTGTATATTAAACATTCGAAATGGGTCTTTTGTCCCACCAAGAATTACCATTGGCCTTTGAACAAAACAATCTTCATATTCTGTAATAGGGTCCGCATACATAACTTCTTCAAAATATTTCTTGTCCAACAGTTTGTCATAGGTTTTATCTGATAATTTATCAAAAAACTCTTCGATTGAATCTGCAATCCTTGAGTACTTGAAATTCTTATACTGAATCAGAGTGACGTGATCATTATCTTCCCACACAACCACGTCTCCAAGATAAGAAATCAATAATGGTATCGCATTGGCCCCATTAAAATAGCTCTTCTCAACTAATTCTCTATAATCGTCAGGATTTATCACCTTAAGAAAGTCTTCATAAAAAGAGCCAAATCCATACTCTTTCCACATTGAAATAACAGAGTTTGGAACAACACTCTTGTACTTTAATAGCAAAGATTCTTCTGCAGAATATTCCTGCTTAAAATCATTTAGTAATGTTTTGTTTATTTCAGCCATACTCGAAAGTTCCTGTTACATTTTACTTATTTCACAATGTCCTATTTTTCCACGAAAATCTTATTTGTGATACATGTTTTTATAAAATCATCATAAGATGAATACAATTCGAATATTGCCAATTCCTTTGATTCCATTGCCCTTTCTGAACTCCAATAAATAATTGAAATATTATGATTTTTGTAGTTTAAGCATAAGTAATCATCATCTAAAAAAGCAAACGGAATAATATTGTAATCAAATAAATCTTTCTGCTCTTTGTACGCTTCCAACATTTCATCTGGCGAAAGGACTATAAAATTATTCATCTCGCCATCTACTATAATGTCCATTTTCCTATTTGTTTCAATGATTTTCTTTATTCCTTCTGGTATATTTACATTCAATAATTTTTCAATTGTATATTTCATATTAATTACCTTTAAACAATGGAAATTGACTCACTGTCAGTATTTACAACTAGTAATAATATAGCGCTTAAATTCAGAGTAGCTACCAAAACGGTTTTTGTCATACACATCCTGAGCTGCCTGGTCAAATCTATAGTCTTCAAAAAGATTTTCCTTCCCCAGCTGCAAAGCACATGCATAAACAATATCCCTTTTGTTAAACGGTCCTATTATGTAGTTAAATGTCATATAGCCAACCGGGTCTTTTTCATAAATAAAAAACGATTCATTCTTTTGAAAATATCCTCTTATACCTATTTTTGACCTATCACCCAAAATTCCAAAAGCGTACTCCTTATCATATTCATTCCCCATCCTGTCTCTAAGCAACTTTCCAATCATATATGTGCTATAATAATCGTTTTTGACATATCTGATCATGGCATCGGAAACTTGAATTTCCTTAACAAATCCATCTCTTCCATCTTGAATGAATCCCTTTGTTTCAAATGATGGATCCTGGGTGAAAATTCTAATAGTATCACCATCTTTCCCGACTATTGGAAAAGTTTGTCCCATATAGTCACAGACTTCCTTTATGTTATAAAATTCACTCAGTTCTTCGATATCAACAACCTTTTTATAACATAGATACTTACCGAAACCATATTTCTCAAATCCATCTTCTTCAACAGGCTCTTTTGAATAAATCTCAACTAGCTTCTCGTCTTGAAAAGTAACTCTATCACTTTTAACAAAACAAGCCTCATATTTTTTTCCATTAAATACTGCATAAGTGCCAGTAATTACCTTTTTATCCTCTTCCGAATCAAAAAACTTCTCCATGCTTTACTACCATTCGTCTTACAATTTTGCTTTTCTCTTCTGTACTATAAGTTCTGCTTCTTTCTCAGATATTTCCTCGTAGTCACAATCTCCACCTATAAATTTCCTTAGAAGGCTTGATTTTTCAACCCAATTTCCTGCCTCATCAAGAAGATACACATACGCAGATTCTCTTTTTGCAACAGCATCACAATCATCAAATTTGTAGTATTTATACATTGTCTTCGCCATCCTATAGGTTAATGCTTTGTGCTAATCTCAACTTCATAATCTTCCCAAAATATCTGTTTGATTCGTGCAATCCAATTATCTAACTGTGGATTATCATTCTTTAATATTTCATATTTCTCATCAATTAGATTTGAAAATTTTGTATTTATTTCTTCTATGTTCAAATCTATTTTTGCTTCACCTTTCTGCTCTTTTTTATTCATGTACGAAATGATACGCTCAAGCCTCTCTAAAGATGGAAACCCATTTACTACTTCCATCAATTTATAAATGGCTTCCTTAAAGGCCACAGCTACTTGAGGATCATTATCTTCATCATATTTTTCATAAATGGCATCTATCACAAAATCAAAATGATGCCCTGCTCCAGGAAACGCCTCAATTCCATAGGTGTCCATTCCAGCAATAACAGCAGGGTAAATCATATGATTTCCGTTCAGATATGCTCTATGTGCCATATTAACTTTCGCTTTGGCTGCTGCCTTTAATATTTTAATATCCATCTACTACACCTATGAAATCCATATTAGATTCATGTGTTTTTTCACCATCATATTCGTACCTATACAATAGAATAATGCTGTTATACATTTTAATATCTCTGTCCTTCAGCATTTCTTTGAAAGCAGGTATAATTTCTTCATCTGCAGAAAAGCCTTCCAATAGTTCTTCAACATTGTCCGCCCCTTCATCAATCCAATCTGTTTCTATTGCATCCATGTCATATTTCTTTATCTCAAAAGTTTCCTGGAATTTAGATGGTATCTGATTACCATCCTCATCATATGCAACATTTATAAAAGCATTGAATTCAGCAGCGCTCTCAAAACTTCCTAGCCATAATGATACTTTATGTTCCCTAATCATCAAAAATCACATCCCATTTGAAGTTATTCCGTCTTTATACTCTGTGTGTTAAGATTAGCGTGATCAGTTCTTCCCTGGATAACTCGGCTTTCTGCGTTACGGGTTCAGAACAAACTACACCATCCTTCTTACTATATTCATATTCAACGCTAAAACTGCTGCAATCAGACAATTGTATGATTTTGTAACTTTCATCTCTCCCATTAGTTTCCCAACCGTTACCACTGACAGCACCAAAAGTCCCAATACAAGCCTCGCCATCCTCAATCCTATAAGGTCTTGATGAGGGGAATCCATCTCCTACTTCCCAAATATCATTATTTTCAACAAGGCAATCTTTGTATCCTACGTAAAATTTCACATTATAAACATCTGATATCTCTGTATCATCAATGTTTACTGTCTTTTGGAAAACATCACCTTTTTCCTCAAAAGTATAATCAACAAGCTGACCCTTTCTTGCCAAAACTATGGTTTTTCCACGAAAATGCTGATACCAATATAAGTTGTTATTAATTACTGCGTACATATCTTTTCCTTTTCTCAGTTTCTCCCTTTTTATAAACGGCATATGATTTGGGCCATACTGGAACTCATTTATAGCTTATAATTTCATATCTACATAGTAATTATCATCACTAATTAGTTTTAATAAGAAATCGCTTAAATTTTCAGCTATCTCAACATCATAGTAATATATTTTCCCATTATTATCCGGGCCGATTCCAATAGAAATATACGCGCTCTCATTAGCTTCAAAGAAAATAAGCTTGTCTTTTTCATATATTTCATATATATCCACATCAGGAATATACTCAAAATCACCTTCTTTAGCTCTGAAATCTCTTACAGAAACTGGATCCATAATACGATTGATATTACCTTTTTTTGAACTCAAAAAGCCATAACCAATCTTAGACCAAAATACCTTCAGTTCCCTTGGAAATGATAAATTCATTTCATTTTCACTCGCTATAATTTCATCTTCTGTAACATCGTAAAAGACATTGTCTTTTATTAATACAAAATCGTATTCCATATTTATTCTCAAATATTCTTTACTCTGTGTAGTTTTATAAGCCCAACAAATTCTTCTTTTCTAGATTTTCCTCGTAAGAAGCCTGCCTGTTGGGAGGCTTTGTTGGGATGTCTATACTTGTCTTCCAATTGCAAGATCAGCTTCTCTTTGAAGTTTTATCGTAACAGGACCCATATATTTCTTTGCAGTTTCTAAAATATTTTTTTCATTTCCTAATAGTTCTAACGCTGTTATTGAAAAAACATTATTTAAATAATCATCAGAATTAATACATACATCTTCAAAATAATCAAATATTTCTTTAAGTTTTTTCTCGTCATTATTTTTTTTCAAAAGATCAATGACTTCTGGCATAATTATTTCTTCAATAACAATTGTATCCAAGCGTTCTTCATACTCAGATATGTGTTTTGCTAGCCCTTCCCTAGTTTTAGGAAAAAAACTTATCATTTTCTCTAAAAAATTTTCTATTGTCACTTCTTTTCTCATCTATTTAAATAATCCTATCGCATATTCCAAATCGTCTCTAATGGCTTCTGCTATATCTAAATCATTTAGTCCTAGATTACCAGAATCTATAATCTTGGTTTTTATCGCTGTAATATACTTTTTACATAACTCTCGACAATTAAACAGCATTATATCTACTAAGCTTTACCAATCTGACAAATTCTTCTTTACTTACCGCGCATCTTTGCGTGATTTGCTTATCAAAAATCTCTCCTTCTCTTTTTTCATAGATATAATCTACAAAAAAGGCTGAACAGTCAGATAAACTTATTATTTTATAGCTATCTTCTCTTCCAAGCGATTTCCAGCCACCTTCATCGCAACTTCCGAAGACATTTAGGCATATCTCGTCTTTATCTATACTGTAAGGCCTATCTGATCGATTATCCTCATATATATACCATTCTTTGGTATCCTTAATATAAGAATCCGTATATTCAACATAATATTTTAGTCTGTAAACATCTGTAATTGTGCTATCACTCAAGGTTACATTCTTTTTAAAGGAACCATGCTTGGACGGTTCGAAGCCATCACATGCCTTATTATAATCAAATGTAAGTAGATACACTTCTCCTCTAAACTCTTCATATCTGTAAATTTCACCATCCACTAATGCAAACATTTTGATACCCCTTTTCTTCTAATCGTCAATATCTTAGAAGAAGAATAATTAGTACTACGAATCCCCAAATGTGTCATGTTTATTCCAATGGAATCTGCTAACTTTTTTACATCTTTATACCATTCATGTTTTCATTTTTTCCTTTAAAGAATTTCTTTGACTTTTTAATTCAGTCTGTGAAGCTGGCATATAGTTAATGATTTCCTCGTTCAATGCTGTCCCATCAAGATTCATAGCATGTCCGCAGTCATTACACTCAAGCACTATTTTCCCTTTGGGATTATTTATCTTTATATAACGCATATCTCCATTATTCCGAGATTAGACTTTATAAAATCACTTCCTCTTGAACCATACTCCCATATTTATCTATCTCTGCCTGCCATCCTCTTAGCATAGCATCAGTAAGCTTGTCCCCATGCCCATTGGCAATCAGTCTTGCTTTTCTCTCTTCAATAGTACTAACATGACCAATTTTCTGACTTTTACACTTACCAATAAAAGATTCAAAATCATTCGCCATCATTATATTTTTTTCTGAATCATGGTATTTAAAATAGATTGTCCCATCAGCAAGTTTTATACAGATATAGTCTCCCAAACTATTTTCTGCTATAGCTAACATGCCTTGCTCCAAAATTTCTTGAAAAAAATCTTCTTCTAAATTTTTATCAAAATCCCAATGATCTTCACATATCTTGTAACCAAAAAAACCTCTGACATCAGTTCTCCCTTTACCATTCCATTTCGTGTCAGGTGTTTCTCCACCATTATATTTTATTAAAAAAATCTTGTATGCCTCCGGTAGCTCATGCCCTATTATATTCACAAATTCATTAACATTAACTTCAACATTTTCTTTATTAAACTTAGATATAAGCATCTAATGCAGTCCCTCCGCCATCTGCCAAAACATCTAAACCATGTCTTATCCCGATCAAGAATCAATAATTTCCATCACTATCCCAGGCTAATTCAAACTTAAATCCAGATAATCCACTTTCCATCACTTTTCTTCTAAACTCACCCTTTGTTAATCTCTTTCAGATAATCCGCTATCTCGGTGCGCCCGTACTGCCTAGCATATTCGTACGCATCACAACTATCCAAATCACCAATTGCATATGAAACCTTTGTATCAATACCTTTCTCTACTAGAAATATGACAATATCATAATGACCATTATATATAGCTGCAAACAATGGATTTCTGTCAAAATCACTTACATCTAATTGAGCTCCGTTATCATACAACAATTCACAAATATCCATATAACCTTTAAACGCAGCTATTGTCATAGCTGAACTGTCTCTAATCCCGCCTTTTATATTTACATCCATACCGTTTTCCAGTAAAAACTTTACGACATCATACATTCCAGAAGATGTAGCCATATGTAAAAATGTTCCTAACGGAGTCACTGTATTTATAACCCCCTCATTATCATGAATCAATTTTCTTATAGCCTCTAAATCATTTTCTTTTATAGCTTGTCTCATAGTTTTAATTAACTCTTTATCCATCTTTTCTACCTTTTTATCATTCTCTCTTACTTGCTATCTAGCCTAAATCATTGATGTTTTACTATATATTAAGTTTTTCTAATTCAATATTCAGGTGAATAAATGTATCTTCTGACACCATTTCTATAGGCTCAGGAAAATATATTTGACCCGCTAATTCATATGCATAGCGACTTGAAATAGCAATTGAATCTATCGCACAATTAAATGCGGCAACCCTTTTTTCACTTTCCTCCTGCTCCTGCAAAATAACTAGACCATAATCATCGTTATCCAGTAGATCATACAATTTCTCAGCACAATCTACACATATCGTTTCGCCTTCAAACTGCAATAATTTTTTTACTAATTCTATACCTCTCAAAATAACTTCTTTTTCTTGCCCAACAAAAAGTTCTTTTATTTTTGTCAATACTTCTAATTGTCTCTTCACCTGCTCTTTTGTTATATCCATAGCTAAAATACTTCTCTCTTATTAAAAAACCTTAAACTTCCCACTAGGATATCTTCCTTTCCATCCACATGGAATATGACCTGACTCATGTCAAAGTGTAATAAATAAATCTTTTTTCATTTGCCCTTTTTCTATAGTATCTAAACAAGATAATATTCTATTCTGAATCAATGAAATCTCCTCCTCCGTAATAAACGAAGTTTCAACTGCACTTTCCGCCAATACTAATAAGCTTTCCTCTCTTATACCTTCCAATGCTTGTGGTAAATATCTTGTTTTTTCCTTTTTATACTCCATCCACGCTATGTAAGATACTATATCAACAAGCAAACACCATAATTTAGCTAAATATATCATTAACACCTGCTTTAGCAATAATCGCTATATTATTCTGTTCAGCAAATTCCTTAATATCCATTCTTCTTCCTAAAATCCAGGATTAATCCAGATTGTTTTCTATCTCATTTAAAACCCGTTTCTTAACTTCTCCCAATGCCTCTTCTTCTGTATCAAAGGCTTTTTCAAATCCGCACATTCCCCTATCAAGCATTTCATAAGCTATCCACTTACCTGTTGCTCTGTCGCAGAAACATCCAAGCACATACTCTGCTCCAGTTTTTTCCTGACTACTTATATCAATGCTATAATGCATCTTATAATTCCACTGTTCAGTTTCCATCTCCTGAATAAACTGTGCTCTGGATATTTTAAGAGTACTTGGATCAATATAGTAACTTTTGTAATCCTCAGAAAGAGGAAATTGCAGCTCCTTTTGTTCCTTTCCTACCACTCCAAGTAATTCCTGAATCACATCAAATAGCCTTGGAATCTTCACCTGGAATAAACTCTCTTCTTTTTTTCCCCCAGAAAAATAACTGAGTGGCATGGAAATAAGGCATTTTTCATAAGCAATGCTGCGACCGCCCGATATGAACTCATGGTAAATATCCATATCAAATATCTTGTCGTATCGGTGGCACAGAAGATCATCACACAAGTTTTCAAAAGAATCCGCTAACTTCTCTGTTCGAAAGTCCTTAAACAGAATCAGGTTGAAAAAGGAATTCCCTTCCCAAACAATCGCATCCCCAAAACATGTGATAAAAACTGGAATTGCTTTTTCCCCATTAACGTACATTCTGGCTATCTGCTCTTTATACTCATCCGGATCGACCATCTTAAGATAGCCCTCATAAAATACGCCAAAACCGTACGTTTTCCACAGATCTAATATCTGCGTTGGCAATCTGCCCCCATATTTCTCTATAAGTGATGCTCCTGCTTCAGTATGGAATTCATAATCGTTGAATAATTCTCTTATTGCGTCCGTCATTATTGCAATACCTTTTCCCTCATCACATATCACTTTTAGGTTTTTTTGCTTTTCTATCTTTCATAATAGTTTCAGCTTCTTCGGGTGTTATTTCTACATAATCACAATCACCACCAATAAACTTCCCAATCAATGACATATCTACTACCCATTCATTATTCCTATTAACATACTCTATAGAAACACCGTTTCTTCGCATCATGCCATTACCAACTCTAAATTTGTAGTACTGATACTCATTGTCCCCGTTTTTAATCAAATCGGAATAATTCCTTTGTAGCACATCACTGACTAGTTGATTCTTCTCATCATCCGTAAGTCGATTCCACTTCTCATGGCTAATCTCTTGAACTTCCTCATCAGTGAATTCTTCTTGCTCAGCCATAACATCTTCAAAATCTGTAGAATTACAATTTGTGCAATGTCTTTTTACGTTGTTAAACACAACCTTCTGATTATCTATCTCGTCACATGTTATTCCAAACGTTTCTTTTAAAATCTGATTGCACTTATTATCTGATACATATTTTCCTTCTTTTCTAAAACTAAGAGAAATTCGCTTTGAAAACTCTTCATAAGTTTTATCTGTAATCAGATTCACAAATGCATACTTATCGTTTCCTAGATATATAAGTTTTTTTCCGTATTCATAATCTGATAGATATCTAAATTCGTTTACACATCCGCAAGTTTTACAACGAACATATTCTTTGCGTACTCTAATATTCATTAAATACTCCTTTTATCCTATAGGTGTCACTATCCTAGGAGAAACAATCTCATCAAAATTGTCAAAAATAACATAATTTTTTCCAGGGCCACGGTAAGATTTAAATATAATAGCATCATAGTGTTGCTCTCTAGCTAATTTACCTATCTCTTGGCATTTCTCTGTTGATGTAAGTCCTGATTTATAATTCCATTGTTCTGCCACCTTAGAATGTTTTCGCCTTCAATATTGGAAATAAAAATGTGTTCTTGTTCATCTAGCAACTTAGCAAGCTTATAAATCTGAATCTTCGTTAATGGCGCAGAAAATGCAATGTTTCCGGTCTTATATCTCCCAGTAGTTATATCTGTGTAAAGCTTTTTCATAAAAACAGACCATTCTGAGCACTCGTGATTATCTGCTTTTTCTGTAATATATGTATACCCATTTGCCAAATAAAAAATCATGAGAGCAGTAGCCAGTTCACAGAACCCATTTTCTAGTAAGGCCCTTGGTATTTCAAAACCATCATCCCAGTTGTAGTTGTATGCAAATATATGAAGAATATTAGGATTACGTTCTTTAGATATAGCACTCAATACATGTTCTTTATTTGATTCATAAAGTAATAATTTGACTGTAGTAATAATACTATCATCAATATTCATTATTTTATCCTCTCCATACTTCTAATCCATAGATCAATACTAGCCCCTTGACTCTCAAATATTCTTTACTCTGTGTTGTTTTATAAGCCCAACAAATTCTTCTTTACTTACCTCGCATCTTTGCGTGATCTGCTTATCAAGAATCTCTCCTTCTTTTTTTTCATAGACATAATCTACAAAAAAGGCTGAACAATCAGATAAACTAATTATTTTATAACTATCTTCTCTTCCAAGCGATTTCCAGCCACCTTCATCGCAACTTCCGAAGACATTTAGGCATATCTCGTCTTTATCTATGCTGTAAGGCCTATCTGATCGATTATCCTCCAATATATACCACATTTTTTCATCTCTGATATAAGCGTCTTCATAGCTTACTAAAAAATCTATATCATAGATATCAGTAAGCGAGCTGTCCTTAGACGTGATTTCTTTTACATAGCATCCATTGCTATTCAAGCTAAAGCTGTCATCCACCTTACTATTATCGAATGTAAAAAGTTTAGCATTTCCCATAAATTCATTGTATCTATACAACAGTTCATTCATTACAGCAAACATATTAGTTACCCTTTCATTCTCAAAAATTTAATGTAACTTCGAGTTTATTCTATCTGTCATCTTATTAATATCTAATTTAAAAGAATGACTATCATCTTTTTCTAGATTTTCCTCGTAAGAAATGATATTCTTCATTAGCGTTATTTCATACTCTGTATCTGCCTGCTCTACTGCTTCCAACAAGCATTTAGCGTAATTCACATCAATCTGGCAATTACGGTCATTACTATACAGATTATGAATCACCTCGAGTATTACAGGATAACAATGGCCAGCTCCATCAAACATCTCTACAAAGCCTTCTTCTCTACCCAGCAGAAGTTTTATAAAGTTACCCTTGTCTCCTTCTGAATATCTTTGATTTGCAGATTTTACTTTTACTTCTATCACTCCTATAAAGAACTCAATCTGTGAAGTTGCTTTCTGATAGTTTTCATATAGCTTTTCTATCACGTCATCACTAAGTAAATCGAAATCCAAACCTCCGCCAACATACTTACGAAGAATCTGTCTTGGATTTTCCTGTTTTACATGAGAGCGAAGAATCTCTATTCCATACTTATCTCTGGCGTAGCTTATCTTTCTTTCTAACCAGAGATCAAATCCCAAATCTTCTCTTTTGTATGCGTCATAATTATCTGTAATAAGGTTATTAAGTTTATCCAAAACCTCATCAAGGCCTATGCAAAAACTATTGGTGCCTTCTTTTTCTTTCTTAGCTTCATATATGATGACATTCATCAAAATACCTAAACCTTGCTTAGCTTTAGAAACCTGTAGCATCTTATTTAATGCCTCTTTAAATCTGATGTCCAGTTCCAAAGAACTGTCTTCTTTATGCAGCTCATGCATTGCATCTATAATCAAATTGTACATATGATTCCCACCTGGAAAGTGTTCTAGTTTCCAAGAATTAATACCACTTAACAATGCAATAAACACCATATCGTTTCCTCGTGCATAAGCATCTAACGCATCCTCCACATATGCCTTTGCGAACATCTTCGTAAATTCTATATCTGGCATAATTCCTCTCTATTCTCCTTATTACTACTCTATTATTAAAGTTGGTATATTACATATTCAGTTCCTTCTATGAGTGATTTGAATATAAGTACCAGTCACCGCGAACTAAAAAAGAGCCAGCCCTCCAGCATCAGTAGAAGGAAGCTCTTTAAGATTTTATTAATCTGTTTTCTCTACCACATTTATCCCAAGTGCTGATGCATCATTCCAGACCGTGCTATTAGGTGTAGCCATAACCGTAATCTTTCCATAGCCATACCTTTTCTCTTTAACATTATCAAAATAATGCTGGCCTTCATCCATAAACATTAAGGTAATATAGTTCTCAACATGACTCAATTCAAGCTCAGAAAACTGATAGCTTGCTGGATATACTATCACTTTAGCACCGATAGACTCCGTATTTCCACCAACAGTCCCTTCTGGAATATTCACAGGATCGTCAGTGCCATTATAGGCATATAAAACTCTGCCTACCATAGCGTAATCTCCGCATTTACGAAGCCATTTGGTTTGTTCAAATGCATCACTTTCTACATATTTAACTGATGGCTCACCATTAATCTGAACTTCTCCCAGATTATGACACTGAAAAAAAGCATTTCCTTCAATTCGCTCTACAGTGGACGGTACTGTTATATCATATAACGACATGCAATCAGCAAAAGATGCTCCACCAATCTCTACGAGTCCTTCTGGAAGATGGACATCTTCAAGCTTCTCGCAATTCATAAAAGCTCTTGTACCTATCTCAGTAGCTTTACCGCCATCTTCAAAATACACCTCTTTTAGTGAACTGCATTTATAAAAAGCTTCCATACCTACTTCTGTCACAGTATTTGGAACGTAGAGCGTTTCTATTTCATCGTTACCTTCGAATGTTCTGTCATGTATCTTAGTTATCTTCCACCATAGTATCCTGCGAGGAATCTTAATGTCTTTCTTGGAGCCCATATACCTTACAATAGTGCCTTCATCGAAATTAAAGGCCATAACCCTATAATCCCCAATTTCGATGGTATTCCCATTAGCACTCATGGTTTCAACCACGTACAAAAAGAAACCTAAATATATGACAGCTACAATAATAATGGCAAAAAGTATTCGTTTAGCAGTTTTCTTAAATCGATCCATGTAAAGGCCTCTATCATATTTCTAATAACTGAAACTTCACAATTATTCTACCAGTTAAGATATCCCATTCCTTCTAGCATAATCTATTACAGCGCTTTCTTGAGGAGCTATCAGTATTATGTTTTTTTTCACATAAGCAAAACTAAACACATCAAACTCATATTGTATTATTCTCTTCATTCCTTAATTATTTCCCAAATATATTTACCATACTCATCACTTATTTTGTAAATTTCATCGTTACTTACCATAATATAGTAACCATATTTTTTTCCTTCCGTGACATGATAAAGATAATAAGGTCCTATAATTTCGTCGTCTTCACTAATAGTATAAAAAGAAAGATCAACGCATAATAATGGGAATCTACTCGTTCTTATATCGCAACGTTTTGCACTAGATAACATTTTCATTATTTCTGAAATTTTATCTTGATCCACAAGTTCGACTTTCCTTTGTTCCCCAAATAGGCCTAATTCCATCTTATTAACACTACTTGCTTTTGGTAAGTCCAATCTAACATATGAGTTGTATTTAATTATTCCACCAAATGCTCCAATCATCATAATAACTATACATATAATAAATACCGTTGTTTTATGCGCTTTTTGTACCTTCATACTGCCCTATCCTAACTTTCTTATTTTCACAATAATTTCTATAAGATTTGGATTATTCTCCCCAAGAATGCCGTCTTCCACCATTTTCACGGTAGCAAGCACTATAGAAAATGAAATAATCCTCGGATAAGGCCTTTTCAAGATCTTTTTTAGAATTCACTTCCGTTAGATAATCTGCTCTTAGCTCATAGAAGCCCTGTGGAACAATTGGATTACTATCTATGTCTTGGTTTAAGTCATACTCGTAATTCACATTATTAAATTGAACATCTGAAACCTCTTCATCATTTATATAGTATTTAACAGTTTCTAGATTATTTGCTTCATATGATGACCATATCGATAAAAGCGCTTTGTCTAAATATATTGTCCTGTTACTTATTGAAAATATATTTTTGGTAAAATACACATCTTCATCCTTAATTGTACGACACGCCTCAAAAAAACAATTCTTTCCTTCCAAATAAGCAAATGTCCTACCTGGGCTATCATAGAAATCATATCCGTCTATGCCCAGCTCTATGACTTGATCATTGGCATACTCATACATAGTTATTCCATATTTATCACCATCTTTACGAAGAAGTGCCATCTCATATATATCATCTTCATCAAGGCGAATAAGAGCTACTTTATAGCCTTTCTTCTGATTTGACAAAAACTCCTTATATGCATTTACTTCTGCCTTATCAATTGACTGATAATTATTATTTTTTTCTCTATCAGTGCATCCCATTAAAAATACTGCAAACAGCAAAACCAGCGATAGCAACTTTACTTTTCTCATATTATTATGACTCCCCTTTTTCAACTAATAGCAATCAATCTTCTTTCATTTGAACCTTCTTATGTCTTCAAAACGCAATATCTAATTTACAAATTTAGGTTCCCCAGGGGTGTGGTTGTCCTTCATTTTTATGATAGGCACTGCTGTAGAAATAAAAGTAATCTTTAGATAATGCTTTTTCCAAATCCTGTGTTGAATCTACTTCAGTCAAGTAATCTGCCCTAATCTCGTAGAAACCTTCGGGGTGACTTAAATTTCGATCAAGATCTAAATTTAAATTATATTTTTTGTTATTAAGCTCTTTATATTCTTCTCTTGTTATTTCTTCACTATCAAAATAATAGCTTGCAGTATCCGGATCTTGAGTTTCATATGACGGCCATAAATAAGAAATAGTATGTTCCAAATAAGGCTGCCCATTTTCCATAGAAAAAATATCTTTAGTATAAAGGGAATCATCCCCTTCGATTCTAAGTCGTGAATAATAAAAACAGTTTTGTCCTTCGAGATACGCAAAAGTCCTGCCAGGGCCATCAGTGAATGATACTTCATCCACATTAAGTTCTACAACTTGCCCGCCTTGATACCCATACAAAGTTAATGGGTACTCCGCATCATTCTTAGAAAGCAAAGCCATTTCATATACATCATCTTCATCAAGGCGAATTAGTGCTACTTTAAAACCTGTTTCTCTGTTTTTTTGTGGATTCTCTAATTTTTCTGTCAAGAAAAGCTTATATGCGTCTACTTCAGGCTTTGATATAGAATAATGCTGATAATTGTTGTCTTCTTTTTTGACAGAACACCCCATCACTAGTATTACTAGTAATGAAATAAACATTATTTGTTTTACTATTTTTATCACGCATTTCGTTTTGTAATCACAAATCATTTCTTTATTAGTACTACTCGTTCGCCTTTTCATCTTCTAGCTTGTCCTTTATCTTATATTGTTCTTTTCTGAAAGTGACGTGTCTGTCATTGTATACTTTCCTTACTTGATTCCATATGCATTTTTCAGTTCTTCACTAACCTCTATACCCTCAAGGATTTTGCCGGCTTTGGCCAGTAAATCTTCTACCGAATAATGCTTAAAGAAGCCTACTCTGTAATCTCTATTGTCGTCAAGGCTACAGCACAGGAAGGTATCTGTGTCCTGATGATAGCCGATACTGCTGTTAATCTGTGCCAGCCTCAAATAATTTTCCAGACTGACCATGTACAACGAATATTGACTACTTATGATCATGAGTTCCTGGTCATAGTCATATACAAATTTCAAGTTCTTATCCGAAATAGATCTTGTAGATTCTGTAAGCGCAGTCTTTCCAATAAGCTCCCCATTGCTATAGTTGTATCTAAAGAGTTGTCCATTATCATAAAGTACCATGAACATTTTGGGAGCATCAGAATTATCAGGTGCATAAATGCTGATTCCAACTGGCTTAACATCAGGACAGGCAATGGTAAAGAGAGTTTCGCCATCAAGACTATATACCTGTATCATATTCTTATCAGTCATGGCAACAATCTGGTTTTCAGGATCATATACAATCTTATCTGTCAGTTCCCAGCTCTCAGGATGTGTATAAGAAGTAACTTTTGAAGTTTTAAGATCCAGCACTTCGTCACCATTATAATTACTCATGAAGATAAGATCAGATTTACTATAAAACTCCAGCCCAAGGCTTGAACTTGCCCGATACTGTGTTGCCACAACTTCCTGGTTTTTTTTTCTGTCAATGTCGTACATTTTTATGATCTTTTTATCTTCGTCACTGGCAGATTCATAAACAAACTTGCCTGCACTGTAGGATATTCCACAGTATATACTGCCACAATATTCTTCTAGTAGTGTTGTGCAAGAGTCATTAACGCAATCTGCCTCAATAATAGATATTACCTTGTCATTGCCTCGTGTCAGGTATACCTTTCCATCATAAATTCCCTGCAGATCAAAATCGCGCTCTGAAAGCTCCTCACTTGAAATGACTGTCTTCCCGATATATTTTTTACCCGCAGCGTCGTAGAGTTGGACTACCAGGTCATCTCCCTCTTTGTCCAATACCGCCGCATAATCACCATCCAGTATAGTTGAGCAGCTGTTCTTATCTTCAATAACAGCATCTTCGATAAAAGAAATATCTTTATCAAAAACTCCATCCTCATAGCCTATTATGGTATTGCTACCCTGCTTGTGCGCCCAAAGGCCTCTTCCGGTAATTACCTTATCAAGCTCGTCAGTAAAGAAATAAGAAAGGTTCAAGGCATCGTTACCTTTTGCCTGATCAGCACTGGCCCAGCCGCCTCTCCACGTAATGCAGATAAACTTTCCATTTCCGCTGTCTATAACTTTGATAACAGGCTCAGTTACATCAAGATCGTACGTAAGCTCCCCAGTATCAAGGTTCCATGCTCTGCACATATTGGCGCAGCCGTAGGCTACCTGCCCTCCATCATCGAACAGTTCAAACATGCTCTTATGAATTACTCCGCTATATTCAAAGTCGTAGTTCCACTTAACTGTCATGTCTTTACTGCTGATGCAGTAAATATACCTATGATCTTTGGATAAGTAGCTCTGATTCCACAAACTGCTATTGCTATTAGAACTGTCATCTATAGCAAATATGACAGTTTCTGAGTTCAGCCAGGTAATGTCATAGACGTTTTCGCTACTTACATCGTATCCTTCTATCAATTCAGTTATGCTTATATGTCTAAGCTCTCCAGTTTCAAGGTTATAAAAAGACAAATATTCCCCATGTCCCAAATTGTTATAATCAATAGCCACAAGTTCTTTTCCATCAGGAGAAAGTTTCATGCCAGCGAAGCTTCTAAGATCATTTCTTGCCTCCTTATCTGCCTGAACTTCATATATTTCCTGAGTCTTGCCATCTTTGACCGATATCTTATACAGGCCATTTTCATATGATGAAACATACAGATAATCACCAGACACAGCGCAATCGCCGCCTGATATGATTCCTCCCTCAAATGGCTTCTGCTCCCAGACAGTTTTTCCACTCTTAGTATCAACTGCCTTTAAGAAATCACTTCCTGCAAAAAGAACTGTGTCATCGTTGAGATATTTAAAAAAGTCTATAGTATCCTCGTCAGCTTCGTTGTGAAAGACTTCTTCATGGGTCTCAGTGTTCCAGACCTTAAAATTTTTAGAAATATCTTCTGCACAGATTGTAGTCTTGTCTGGAGACAGATTGTAATCAACAATCATATCTGGCATTGTAAAAGTCCATGTGGCTGCAATACTAGTGCTAGTCATTTTAGTTCTATATGCATAAGTAGCATTAGTAAGAGCACTTACTGCTTCAGGAACAATCGGCCTTTCAGGGTTGTCCTCATCTGGAAGAGCTGCAACTGCCAGCTGAAGAGCCTCAATCCTCTCCTCATTATCTAAACGCTGAGATGACTCTGTGGCCAGAAACCTAGACTGATTTCTAAGGGACTCAAGATAATTGTCATGGATCTTTTTATTGCTGTAGATCATGTATGCGCCAAATCCTACAGCCACTGCCATAAACATAGCAAAAAAAGCAGTGAGCCGTTTCATTTTAAACTGCCGCTGCCTGTTAATTAGTTCATCATAAGGGCATCCAATAAGAGCTGCCACCATCCTCGGGACTTCTGCACTCTTTATTTCTCTTCTGGGAATACGATAGTCACATGATAGTGGTTCAACACTCTGCATGATAGTCTCTGTCGTACCGTCCTCTTTCGTTCTCTCAGCTTCTACTTCCTGCAAGATCCTGGGAATCACATCTTGAGGTTCCCCCTCTGCCAGTACCGTCAGAACATTTTCTCTTGGATGATTCTGCAAAAAGAGCTTTATCTCCCTCTCTACCCAGGTGGATAAACAGGTACTCTTTGAGCACAGCACAATAAGATATTCCGAGTTCAAAAGAGCTTCCTCAATTGTGCCAGATAGATTACTGGTAATCGGAAGCTCATCCTTATCTCTAAATATACGTTCAATCCTCTTGTACCCTGTCTTTTTCTGAACTTTTCTCGGAATATGGTAATGTTCCAAATCCTTTTCTATCTGAGCTGCTATCTTGTTGTCCAGCTCAGCATGTTTATAAGAAATGAATGCGTTATAATGTTGCCCCATTGGTTCCCCTTATATTGTTGTCTTCTTGAAAAGAGCTTCCTTCTGCTCTGCAAATATCAACAGAAGGAAGCTCTTACTTGGTTCATCCGTTTTTCTAGTAGTGCTGTCGATTGACAATATCAATCGTAATGTTCTTGTCTACTGTGATTGTTACATTGCCATTTTTCTACTCTGTTTTCTCTACCACATTTATCCCAAGTGCTGATGCATCATTCCAGACCGTGCTATTAGGTGTAGCCATAACCGTAATCTTTCCATAACCATACTTTTTCTCCTTAACATTATCAAAATAATGCTGGCCTTCATCCATAAACACTAAGGTAATATAGTTCTCAACATGACTCAATTCAAGCTCAGAAAACTGATAGCTTGCTGGATATACTATCACTTTAGCATCGATAGACTCCGTATTTCCACCAACAGTCCCTTCTGGAATATTCACAGGATCGTCAGTGCCATTATAGGCATATAAAACTCTGCCTACCATAGCGTAATCTCCGCATTTACGCAGCCATTTGGTTTGTTCAAATGCATCACTTTCTACATATTTAACTGATGGCTCACCATTAATCTGAACTTCTCCCAGATTATGACACTGAAAAAAAGCACTTCCTTCAATTCGCTCTACAGTGGACGGTATTGTTATATCATTTAACGACATGCAATCAGCAAAGGATGCTCCACCAATCTCTACGAGTCCTTCTGGAAGATGGACATCTTCAAGCTTCTCGCAATTCATAAAAGCTCTTGTACCTATCTCAGTAGCTTTACCGCCATCTTCAAAATACACCTCTTTAAGTGAACTACATTTATAAAAAGCCTCCATGCCTACTTCTGTCACAGAATTCGGGACAAAGATTGTTTCTATTTCATCATTACCTTCGAATGTTCTGTCATGTATCTTAGTTATCTTCCACCATAGTATCCTGCGAGGGATTTTAACGTCATTCTTGTTCCCCATATACCTTACAATTGTGCCTTCATCGAAATTAAAGGCCATAACCTTATAATCCCCTATTTCGATGGTATTCCCATTAGCTCTCATGGTTTCAACCACGTACCAAAAGAAACCTAAATATATGGCAGCAACAATAATAATGGCAAAAAGTATTCGTTTAGCAGTTTTCTTAAATCGTTCCATGTAAAGGCCTCTATCATATTTTTTATAATATATGTATATACATAGTTCACACAGCGATGTATTTATACATCACTATGTAAATTAAAAGGAACATAAAAGATGGCATTCTCTCGAGTACCTCATTACTCCCCAGCTTTTCTATTCGCCGATGCGGCCGCTCCAAACTGATCATCGACAGGATCCTGTTTATAAACTTCCTCATTAAGCTCTAATACACAAGCATTCATCAGATCCAACGGAATATCATTTATACTCTTATAAGATGCATTATCCGCAATACCATTCGAGCCATTTATTATGACATTCATAGCATCAGATACTTGCTCCTGAGTATAATAATTATAATTAGTAGTAAGGAATGCTGACTGATTGGAATTCTCATATGATGGGTCTACATATTGCATTATCTCCGTATATGTTTCCTCACTAACCAGATTACTATTGTTTGAATCAAACAACTCATCTCTTATCATCTGGCTATCATCTTGCCCAACTATCGCCTCTAATCCTTCTTGATTCCACTGATACATAGTATATATTTTTGCGTAATCACAAATAGAAATAGAATCTGTACCTTCATTATAAGAGCAGTAAAGATCTACATTTTGATAATCACCTATTCTATCTGAAAACTTCTGTAAGTCATTACTTATTGATTGAAGTTTACCTATGCCTCCCATAATATCTCCAACAGTGGTCACAGAATTTGAAAACATTTTATTATCTACGCCGGCATACGTCTTTAGCAAAGTATTTCCTTCTTTTGCTCCGTCCGATGTCCAAGTCCAAACCGAAGCGCTATTATACACATCACCAACGCCTTTCATTACTGTTCCTGCTACTGGGCAAAACTTTCCAACCACAGATGCAACTGTATCATAAGCAACCTTATTGGCGGCATCTACACTCTTTTTATAGAATTCTAATTCATCCGTCTTCATAACAAGTCCATCGTCGTTATTTATAGATGCATTATATTCCGTATTACTTGCAAATACACTCTTGCCATCCACCTTATCCGAGAAGACTTCAACTTTGAAATCCATTCCATTTCCTTCTAATAACTTGCTATAATCTGCATCTAATATTTTTAAAGCAGTAGAATCCTTGAAGGAATTAGAATGGAACCATCCACCTTCATCATATTCAGCACACGCGTGTGAAATTCCTCCCCAGAAATTCATTACATTACTAACACTGGTAAGAGATGATTCCATATCTTTGTCGTAAATACCACCACTTGCAACTATCTGCTCATAGGCTTTACCTGCAAATGTCTGTTGCAATACGCCATAGCCTTCAGCAAGTTTATCAGCATACCCCTTAATATACTTACCATGCTCATCTGTACCTTCAGTATTTAGAACTTCATTAACAAAAGTTGAAAACTCTCCAGTATTTTTACTATCCAAAAGTCCATATGAATAAGTTGCTAATACTGTCGCGCACTGTTTTGTCAACTTACTAGGATCTGTGTCAAAGACTCCATTATATCCATCATCGGCATTAACCAAAGATTCCAAAACTGCCATATCGTAAGTGTTTTCAGCTGATGTTAATAATGTTGCCAATGAATCAACATCATATCCCAAATCATTTCTCAAGTGATCAGCATATGAAGAATCCTGATCCATCATAAGATTTATATAGCCTGTCGATCTCTCCTGTGATGTGTAGTAAATAGCATCAAATGTTTCGCCATCGCCAATCACGTCATCGCCGACAACAGCATCACTATTATAGTTGTGAATAGTAAAACGAATTCCTGCTTTATCAAATGAAATATCGCATAAAGTTCTTGCTGCTGGCTCAGAATACATTTTGCCATCTGGGATATATTCACTATTGCTTAACTCAACAAGTATGCTGCTTGCCTCACTCTTGGGATCAAGATTATCGTAAAATTCATTCATCCTATTCTTATTGAAATCCATGGAATAATAAATGTTTCCACTTGAATCTTTACATGTGTTAAACACTATAAAGCTTGCGGTTATTGTTTCCATTGCTGAAATATATGGCTCAGCTTTTCCCTCATCATAAGATTCTGTTACATAATCTGCAGATATGTCATAAACAGCTATAACAATCTTCTTGTCTTCATCAGACAAGTTATCCCAATTATCCATTGCATTTTGAAGGTTTTGCTTGCCATTATCATCCAAAATATAAATGGTAGCAGCATCATAATTATTCTTTAGTTTTTGGCGAATTGTCTCGCTATCTGCAACGCCTTCAGGATATGGATATTTTGTACTGACTGTAGTATCAATGATATCATTAAAATTTGTTTCAGCATATTCTTCCAATTCACAACTAATTGAGCCGTATTTATCCAGAGAATCCCTAAAATTAGCGATAGAATCCTGTTTTTCAATACAGGTTGTCATGGAATCCGTCAATCCTGATATTGGACTAGGACATAATTCTTTTACATCTGCATCATCTTCAAGGATAGATACTGCTTTTTTTACACTCGTCAATTCATCTTCATCAACGGTAATGCAAGAATTGCAAGCGGCTTTTATAGTTAGAAGAAGATCATCAAAGAATACATGGGATCCTTCTTCTTTTCCTTCAGAGTATGCGGCAGTGTACCCACCAACTGTCAAGGTATCTGCAAAATGATTGCATCGATCAATCAATTGAGAGGTGCAATCACGTATTACTTCCATATGCTCATTATATTTTTCCAACTGTTTTTCCATGCTAGGAAAAACACCTGCATCAGTATCCATGAATTCATTGTAACGCGCTCTGAATGTTTCAGCTGTTGTACCTTGAAACATAGTTAGATTATCTTTTGCAGTCTTTAAGCGTTCTCTATAATCCGCAAAATTTTCTTTTAGAACGGCATTTTCATCAATAGCATCTATAATATGCTCAAGTTTATTACTTATAATAAGTGACATATATTCAATGGCCTCCTGTCTGAAGATATGTTATTGATTCTTCAGCTTTCTGCTGATCATGATATCTTGTGTCTTCATCGCGAAGCTCCCATAACTTAACATCAATGTCAGATATCTTTTCATCCAAAAGAGTCATCGCATTTTCTATTAACTCCTTGCCTTCTGTAGTAAGATCAGGCATTACAGTTAATAAATCAAGCGCTTCTGCAATATCAAATGTCGCAGCACAATCTTCTAAAATAGTTGTATACTTCCTATCTAATGTTTCAGCATGTATCTGCGCATAACGTAATTGAGTCTTTGAATCCTTGTATGCTTGTTTTACGTTTTCATATCTTGTAATTAGCCCACATTGACACGCCATATATTTATCCCTCTCCGTTTCCACCTTCACTAGTTACCATACTGCCTGCCCTATCCGCCGCAGCAGAATCTGTTTCGTTAAAGGTTCCGTTTATTTTAATTAACTCTATCCCTGTTGTTGCTAGCTTATTTCCACATGTCTTCACATAATCATATAGAGTTTGAGCAGCACCATACCATTTCTCTGCTGAAGGCCCTCCCCAACATGGAAGAATCGCTTTGTTAACTGTATCTATATTTTTGCAGTCAGTCACCTGATCAACAGCAACAGCTTGCATATCCTGTGTTGATTTATATGCCTCTTCTTCTTTAATAGTAATTTTCGATCCTGGAGTTCCAGTAATAAACCCATATGGATCATCAATAGTTATTGACATTTATATAATCTCCTCCTTCTCCAACTAATAGCAATCAATCTTCAATAATGTATTCTATGCCATTATCCTGTGCATACTTAATTACGCCACTGTCTGATGGCGCAATAAATATAAAATTAGGTACTAATCCTTCATTCCGTTGCATAATAGCAATATCATTTGAATTTGAAAAATACACTTTGACTTTTCCATGTTTATTTATATACTCTTTGGAAATACTTAAATTAAAATAGCTTAATGTATCAGGCATATGAATGCTTTCAATTTCACAATCATAAAAAGCCTCAGGACTTACACCGATAATTCCATCTTCAAGGTATACATCTTTCTCATTTCCTTTGTAGGCCACTAACACGTTTCCTAACATTACGTATTCATTTGGATAATCTAACAACCATTGCGTACCTTCAAACGCATTGCTTCCTACCTTAGTAAGGCCTTTTCCACCATTAACTTTTTCAAGCCTCGTACATTCATTAAATGCATTATCATCAATAGACTGGACATTATCTGGAATTGTGATTTCTTTCAAAGCTTCACACCTTCCAAACGCTGCACCATCTATGTAAGTTAATGAATCAGGAAACTCTATTTGCTCTAGCGAAATACACCCAAGAAAAGCCTTGATGCCAATAGTAGTTGTGTTTTTTCCCAATTGAACTTGTTTAAGATTAACACACTCCTTAAAAGTTCTATCTGTAACATATTCTACTGTATCTGGAATAACCACACTCTCTAACCAGTAATTTTCGGATGATTCATCCCTAAAAATATTTGCTCCAATATACCTTACTTTCCAAAGTAAAATACGCGAAGGCAAGACCACATTTTCATCATAACCATTATATTTCTTTAAGGAAATAGAAAACTCTGGTTCATTAAAAGCAAGACCATTTTCAAAGCAGCACTCATAGTCTCCAAACTTAAAATCTTTCTCAGATATCCAAAAATACAAAAATATACCAACAAAAATCACTAAAACAGATATTAAAGGAATAATAACTATTTTTCTCTTCATACCATTCACTCTCCTGCAATATAATTAATTACTCAGAATCACTTTTATCGCTTTGCATTCTTCCCTTTAATTGATCTGAAAATCCATTATTCTCTTCATCTATGTTTAATTCGGAATTATCTAAGGCATTCATGCATGCAACACACAAATCTGGGGGAACATCACGAACTGAGCCCCATTCCTCTGATTTTTCTGGTACGACTTGCTTACCATCTAGCACTATAGTAAACGCTCTAACAATCTGATCTTCAGAATAATTTGTTTTTTTCACGATTTGATCCAATACTTGATTATACCTGTGCTCATCCCAGGCTTTTATATTCTCACCCCCATTAACAATGATTCCATAACTTACACCAAGCTGTTTAACAACTTCATAACTCAATTTATCCGAATTAGAATCAGGAAACACGATCTCTCTATAATGTTCTGGTTCACTTACAAAATATCCACATCCATACTGATCCCATTGTTTTACAAAGTCTATCGATTCAGGATTGCTTAGCTTAATCGTGCCACTTCCATTATTGTATGAATAAATTGTATCTGTACTCATCAATGTTTTTACCAACTCGGATGCATCTTTTAATTTATTTTCCTCTATCGCATAATCTGTTACATAATCACTAACTACTGATCCTAGACTAAATACAATCTTGCCTTCATCAATCAGCCTATTGATTGTGTCCATATCATATCCATTCGCTTCCAATTCATTAATAACAAATGGATCATCTATGAATTTTCCAATCATATCTTCACTTAATCCCTCGCCTTTTTTTAACATTGAAGCAAAATCGGATTCTGCCATTGTTTTTGCTATTTCAAGAGCCTTACCCATTTCCGGACTAAATGTAGATACCATATCTATCGCACTATCTATGGTTAAATTTCGCTCAGCTTCTTCGACGTCTTTCATTATCTTAGTCATATAATTTGTGCCCCATTTACGTTGCGCTTCATCCCCCGTAAATGCACCAACTATAGCAGGATCTCCCTTAATAAAATATCCTCCATTTGAATTAAAACTAGTGACTTGTAAATTACTTGAATCAACACTCCCTATAATCGTTTGGTCTACACAGAAACCAAAATTACCTGTTATATCTGAATATAATTTCTGGACATTTCCATCTTCATCGATAATTGGGGTAATAGATAACTGAATATGATTTTGACCATTAGAAAAAACTGACATTTCATGATCCTGTAGATATTCATAATATCCACCTAAATATGCCCAATAATTGTACATACCATTAGATAAATTCAGATCATCTTTCAATGTCTCATACGTACCTTCACCGCAATAGTACCCCCTAATACATGCATCGTTATAAACTCCCGCTCTCGTAGATAGTAATTTCAATAAATCTTCTGTTTTAGCTACTCCATATGAATCGTATGAAGCATTTAAGACTGCACATGTAAATTTTGTAAGTTCCTCTTCACTTCTTGGAATCCCATCATTATTACTCATCAAACTGAATGCAAAGCCATTCAAATCATCTCCACATTCGTTACTCAACTGTGAAACATCTGTTTTAAATGTATTTGAATAATCTCCATTGGAATTAACAAGATTATCAAGTTGTTCCATATCATAATGATTTTGAGCATCTGTAAGGTATTTTGCCAATTGTTCTTTACTATATCCTAAATCATTCATAAGATGGTCAGCATAGGAAGGATCAAGTTTCTGTTTATAATCTATATAGTCCTCAGATCTTTCCTGACTCGTGTAAAATATAGCAACATATTCCTTTTTAAACACCCCTTTTCCATTGCTTTGCACTTCAACTTTCGCAGTGATGCCTGCTTTATCAAAAGAATATGTTACATTACTTATTTTTCCATCAAAAGCATCTATATCACAATTTCTCAACTCCTGAATAATAGCTTTGGCTGTAGTATTATCCCCCGAAATATTTGAATCGAGTACATCTAGCTTGCTTGAATCTGTTTCAATATGTCCTTTACCATTTGGTGTCGTCATAGCCCAAGCTGTTATTATTCCTAATCCATCCAGACTCCTCTGTGCTTGACTTTGTTCAAAACAACCATTCGTCTGACTAGCACAGTATCCAAACATAGTAGCTATCTTCTTCCCAATACGTTCCTTCTCAGCATCATCTGCAGAATTATATTTATCACAATCTTCTTGAAGCTTGGCCAATCCTTCTTCACCCTGAAGATATGCGCTATAGAGCTTAACATCCTCATAATTGCTCCTAAGCTTTTCCTTGATGGAATCAGTTGCCCCCATTCCACTAGGCTTAGGAAAGTTCTGGAAGTCAGAATCACTCATAGCAGTAAATTTTTCTTTTACATAGTCACTAAGAGCTTTACTAAATAATGCATAAGCATTAATAGAAAACTTAAAGTTTTCTATTCGATCCTGCTCTTCTATATATGTACTCATGGTATCTTTTATTCCATCTATAGGATTAGAATATCCGTCAGGAAATGTTTCACCCGAAAGCCAGGAATCCGCTTTCTTTACATGTTCAAGCTCATCTGCATCGTACTCCAAACATTTATCACAATCTGATTTGATCGTATCAATATATTCATCATAAAATACATGATGTCCATATTTTAAACCATCAGAATAATCGGTTTTGTGATTATCATCTAATAATGTCTGTCCAAAATAGCGGCATCTATCAACTAATTTAGATGTATCTTTTGTCAGCTCTTCCATTATCGTATTATATGATTCTAGCTTATATAAATATCTCGGTATTTTTCCAGCATCCCCAGTAGTTCCTACAAATACATCACAGTTTTCTCTATATTTTTCTGCGGTACTACCAGAGAACTTTGTCAAACTATTCTTTATTCCTATTATTTCTTCCTTGTATACATCCATATTATCTTTTAAAACCTTATCAGCCTCCAAAATACTGACCAGATTTTCAAGCATATTACAAATAATCAAAGACATATCTTCTCACCATCCGTAATTTTTTCTTTATCTTTTAACCATGTTTCGCATGATATTCAGTGTCTATTTTTTCAAGTTCCTCTATATCATCTTTTAAAGAAGAAATCGTTTTATCCAATCTATCTATTGCTCCATCAAGTTCTTCATTTCCTTTATCATTTAGTTGCTTCATCGCAGCATATAAATCTGCAGCCTCAGTCATGTCAAAAGTTTCTGAACAGTTATTAAGTATTCTTTCATATTTCATTTCCATTAAATTGCTTGTTGTCTTAGCTGTTTTTAAGTCATTTTTCGAAAATTGGCAAAGCATCTTTATCCTAGAATACTCTTTTATTTTCTCACATTTACATCCACTACCAAATTTTCCCATTATCACCCTTCTCCACTTTCAGTACTAATCATATTATCTGCTCTATCCGATGCTGCATCATCTGTATCCACGAAATCATTACTTATTTTTCCCAATTCGTCAATTGTAGTACGAAGAGAGCTACAAATTGTTCCAAGATATCCACTTACCGTCATAGTTGCATCGTACCAGCTCTGTGCAGATTCACCTTCATATGTAGGTGCCACAGCTATTCTTAACTTTTTAAATGCACTCTGATCTGCCTCAACATCTGTTTTAACAGTTTCCATTCTAGTGTTTGCTGAATCTACTTCCTCTTTACTTATTGTTACCCTTTCAGAACTTCCACTTGAATCAGCAACATTTATAGTCTCATACCCCATATTTTTTCCCTTCCTTTTTATTTATGAGTTAAGACAATGGCTGTGACACCATTGTCTCAAAAAAAAAATTAAACCAGATCAATAGATACATCACCAGCAAGGGAATCATCCTCATTGAGATGTCTATCTGCAGCATCAACAAGAGCCTGTCCAACATTACGGAGTTTTTCAATATAGTCATCCAACTCGTCCTCTGCTGTCTCAAAGCTGCTAGCAAGTTGTGGGCTAGTATTTCCACCTGTACTCTTGACTAAAAGCTCAATTGCACTGCGCAAAGAAGCAATATTTCTCTCAAGCTGATCTCCCGCGGATGAAAAGCTTTCTCCCTGTGTTCTCAATTTGTCTACTTTTGATGTAATCATACCTGCCATTTTACAATTCCTCCTTACTTAGAACATCATTGCACTTTGATCTGCATTATCAACGCCACTCCACCCCTCAAGATTTGCCATTGCAAAATCCTGATACTGTTTAGCTGCATTGATGAATGCCTCCATCTTCTGAGAAAGCACGTTATATGAACTCTCAAACTGCTCAGAACCACCACCATACCAGTCAGCGATTACCTGATCCTTAAGTGCCCATAAATCTTCATGCCATGTGCTAAATGCTGTATAGCAATCTCCTAAATCTTCCTGTGCCTGTGTTACCCCGTTAGTGTCGATTCCATAGGTTCCTTCTTCCATTTTTGTTCTCCTTTTCTTTTTTATATATTGAACAGGGATTCCCCTAATCAATCGTTGTCACTGAATTCACCAATAAATGGTGTCTTCATCTTCATTAGTGCAGCACTATTGAAATAATAAGCTTCACCCGGTAATAGTTTCTTCTTGAATTTTCTTGCCACTGTAGGTGGTATTTCAAATATTTTCTGAGTATTGATATCCTCAAATACCATATAATGTTTTGACTCTTTACCAGCCTTGATCACTTCAGGCAAGCCAACAAAGCTCAATAGATTTGAAGCATCAGTAAATAACATAAATGCTTTTAATACCTTGTATTTTGTAAGAATCAGCTTATAGATGTTTAGAACTTCCTTGTTTGCATTAATCATCTCGTAATAATCATTTGAGTTTAGCATGATGATAAGCATTGGCCTGTTATCAAGCTCTTCACTCTTGCCTTCAGCCAGAAGCTTATATCTTTCATCAAGTTCTTTCCCTATAGCTGTAATCTCAGCATTAAAATCATCTGCTATCGTAGTGTACTTTTTAACTACAGGTAATGAAGATGCATATTCAAACCGTCGCTCCACATTGTCCATAATGTACATTTGGAACAGTTCAGCCTCTGCTCTGGCGTTAAATACACGAATCAGATACTGCAAAAAGTTGTATTTACCAGAATGCTTAGGACCTGTTACAAATAAGCAATTCTTCTCAATCATATTACTTATAACAGGCTTAACATTTGAGAAATTAAGTCCAAGAAGTAACTCATACCTCACAAGTTCTCTTGCAAGTATCTTCATAGCAAACTCAAGTCTAAATTCTTTAGGAATCTCTAAAATCTTATCATCAACATAATCTGAATACTTCTCATTTATTGCTGCAATAAATTCCTTAATTTCGCTAATCTTGTCAATTTCTCTTTCTGCATCGAAAGATAAATATTGTTGACATTCATAGTACGCCTTTTCAATTTTAATGATGCATCTGCCTGCATATTCATCAGGCTTCAGTCTGCATCTATCGAAAACATATCCATAATCAGTTGACTCATTACAAGTAAATGCCAGTCTTCTGTCTATGTAAGATAAAATCTTTTGTCCAATTCCAGATCCTTGTGTAGATGTAATGATAAAACACACTCCCATTGATGGACCTTCTCGGATAATTTCCTGCATTGCATCCATGAAGTCCGGGAAAAGCGCTTTAAAGGAAATAAAGTTGTCCATCATAACTACAATCTGAGGATATTCTGTCTGTCCTGATTCTCTATAGGCAGAATAGGAACTTAGTCCCATCTCTGAGAATACTTTTTTCCTTTTTGCTATTTCTTCACTAAGTATTCTCATTACATTCTTAAGTCTTTCATCATCTGTTGCTGTCACAACTGCACTGACATGCTTCAAATCCTTGAAATTCTTCAAAATTGTAGATGCAAAATCCAAGATATAAATCTTGACGTCATTAGGAGTATACATCTCCGCAAGGCTTCTTATGATGAGCTGCAGGAAATTAGTTTTTCCTGTTTGCGTAGAACCAATAGCAATTGTATTCCCATCTGTAACACTCATCGAATACAGATTCTGCTGCTGTCTTTCTGGATTATCATATATACCCAGAGGGACAACAACATCTGTACTTCCATTTACAAATCCTTCAAGAGTATACGGAAGCTTCTCTGGCAAAGGTGGAAGACATATATCTGGGAGCTTTTCGATATGATTCTTTTCACAATACTCATGAATGTAATGAACCAGAGCATCCATCTGTGTTTCGTTCTCTGTCTGCTCATCCTTCTTTTGCTCGTATATAACCTGTCTTGAACCAGATAAACCAACCTTAGATATTTTGAATGCCTTGCCTTCATCCACACCGGCAACCAGAGCCGGAGCGCCACTGTAAGCTGACTGGAACAACTCAAATATCTCGTTATTACCAACCTGCAAATATGCTCTTCCTGGCTCCTTGATCTCAGCTGCAAGAGGAGACTTAATTACCTCGTTAGAATCTGACTTATCTTGTACTTTCAAGCAGAGTTTGAATCTGGAGTTACTCCAAATCTGATCATTTACGACACCAGATGGCTTCTGAGTTGCCAGAATCAGATGTACTCCAAGGCTTCGACCAATTCGAGCTGTACTGATAAGTTCTTTCATAAACTCTGGCTGATCAGTCTTAAGTTCGGCAAACTCATCGACTATCAGTATCAGATGTGGCAAGTAAACTTTTGTCTTTCCTTCTCGCTGAAGCTTGATGTAATCATCAATTCTGTTAACACCAAACTCGGCAAACAATTCCTGTCTCTTAAGGAGCTCTGCTCTTATTGACATAAGTGATCTATCAATCTGCTTACCATCAATATTGGTAATCGCGCCGTTAAGATGTGGAAGGTCTCTGAACTGATTGGCCATACCACCACCCTTAAAGTCAATAAGCACAAAGGCAACTTCATGTGGGTTGAACCTGGTAGCTAGTGAAAGGATAAATGTCTGCAGGAGTTCACTCTTACCAGAACCAGTAGTACCTGCGACAAGTCCGTGTGGGCCATGGGCTGTTTCATGAATATCAAGTGACAAAGTCTCTCCACTACCCAATACGCCGATAGGAGCTGCCATGCTCTTCCATACCTGTGCCTCCGACCATCTCTGATTTAAGTCAAGGTCATAGGCTGTCATGATACCAAATAGTTCGTACAAGGATATGTTCTTTGTCAAGGTACTCTCAAGACTAATCTCGTCCACATAAACGCAGGCAAGCTTGAGTGCTGCTTTAGAAACATCCTGACTACTCACATGTGGATAATAGAATTCCTGTGTCTTCTCGCCATCGTTTATGTCACGGATAACGCCTTTGTTCTCCTCTGCTTCAAGATAGACCATTTGATCAACCGCATGGTGAATCTTTTCCACATGTTCATCAAAGAAGACAAATGTAAAGCCAAGGTTTCTGGCTTCTTCCACAAAGTTAGTAACTGGATGACCGCCTAAAACGTCGGTTCTATATACAAATACAACGTAGTGAGTACGATTGTTGCCTTTTTCAACAGTTTTTCTGTTATTTAACTCTGAATAAAGGAACTGTAGGCCTCTCTTTTTAGATTCATCATCATAAATAAAGTATCTAGAAGAAAAGCTATCATCAACGGCATTTTGAAACCATCTTGCCCATCCAAACCAATTAACATCTTCTTCATTCAGCATCAGAAAAATCTTTACATCCTGATAGAAGTGCTGTCCTGCGATGGTAACGATCATATTTTTAAGGAACTGATATAATTTATTCCTATCTCCAACAACACCAATGGCATTAACATGTGCGAGATGAAGAACGATTGGCATGTTTTCAAGATATTTGTACTTATCATGCATCTGTTCTGGATAATTCATCAGAACATCTTCAGTCTCTACATACTCTTGCTTGGTGAACTCAATCTGGCAATTGGCTTCTACAGTACCAGTTCCAACCCAAACATCCAAGAAATCCTTATGATCTTTTTCTTTCTCAAATAGTCTTGCATCGAAATTTTCAATAAGATTAAGAGTCTCCTGTACTGAAACATTCATCTTATCAGCAACGAACTTCTCTTCATCTCTTATATGCTGTACTTCTTCCTCTTTAAGGTCGATGTATTTGTCATAGTTAATGATTCTAAGCTTCGCCTGTTTCTTGCGTTCCTTCTTGCCTCTAAAATAATTGACTATGGACATTATGACGCTCATACCCATTGAAACGCCAAAGTATATCATGTACATACCATTACTGCCCATCATGCTACGAACTGCAATCATAACGGACATTGTAACAATCATAGGAAGAATTGTGATCAAAAGATCATTCTTTTCTTCCTGAGGCGCAGCCTTTGGAGGAAGCACTGGTATCTTTTCATTGGGCATGACAAATTGCTGTCTCGGATTTCTTACAAAGCATGGATATTTAAAGCTGTTATTCTGAAGTTTGATTTGCTCCGAATTAAAACTTGTAATTACACTTCCATCATCTGATGTATACAGATAACCCTGCTCATAGTAGAAAATCTGTCCATAGATCGACAAAAACTGATTTTCCAATAATCTTACCTGGCCAGATCTAATGAGAAAGCCATTAACGCTTACTCCGTATCTGGCATTGGAGGTATCAACCAAAAGTCCATTTCCATCAACAAAAGCAGTAACATAATCGCCGTTCATGTTTTTGCCATTAATCTGAATATGGCAGCCAGAATTATCTCCAATGGTAAACTGGTATCCTACAGGAATCTGTATCTTGTAATTGTAATTGTCTTGAATATTTCCAAAGTCAATAGAGAAGTCCAGGTAAAAGAAAGTAGCATCAGTCTCTCCATGGCAAACTGCGACCTGATCACCCACTTCCAGGAAATGTGTTCTCTCACCAATAGAATCTTTGGTTTTAAAATATATATTGCTATCACAGAACATGATGTACTTGTCATCTCTATGCTCAATATCAATCCTAAAGAGTGTAGCAAAATGATCTTTAGCAAATCTAAGCTGACATTCCTTGTCTGTGCCTATCGACAATGTTTTTAGATTGTCTGCAATATGCACTTCTTTATACATGTTTGTTCCGTATAGGGTTAATCTATAATTCATCTCTTATATTCCCTTTGGTCTGTCAAAAATAATTGTAGTTCCCCCATGAAGGTGGAAATCCTCTATGAGGTCGTCTCCTCTTAGTAAGGCTATAGGATTAATGCTGCGGAGATAAGCGTCTGCCGGGTTATCCATATTAATCCCAAGTCCCAGGCCTTTATTCAGACCATATATCAGTTCATTAGCAGTGATATCTGTAGGAACTTCAATATCAAATGTTTCATTCGTATCTGCTCTATGAAAAATCATGATTATCTTGTCATTCATCTATTTCACCTTCTTACAGCATAGCTTCTGCACACTGTGTAAAGATTCCATCATCAATAAGTTTTTCTAATGATAGTTCGCTTAATTCTGGTACATACTCGCAAATAGGATACTTAGAGCTAGCCAGTGATTTATTAACATAGTTAGGCTTGGTGTTATCATATCTTCCACACAGGATTGTGCATTGTCCCTTAAGACCCTTGAGTTGTCCAATAAATCGATCGGTTCTCCTGATAGATATCTCATCCTGTTTGGTGATTATCACCATTCTCTCACTGTGAGAAAGCCATTTGAGCATCTCAGAGCTCAGACTATTACCATGTTCTACAACTATATAGTCATAAACATATTTCTTGGATATATTCTCAACTATCTCATGATAAGCAGACTCTAGCACTTTCATGTCAGTCGTGATCTGCTCCATCTGTGGAACATAGTCAAAACCTACATGTCCCATCTCAGAGAGCATCATGTCCGTAGTGGATTCAGTAATATAAGACATTTGTCTCACTAGCGCATCTGATAGTACTTTCTTTTCACCATCTATATATGGCAAGTAATCCTGCAGAGCCTGAGTGTTGACATATAGAACTTTTCTGCCCATCAGTGATAATCTCTTTGCAAGTCCTAAAGAGGCAATTGTCTTGCCACATCCTCCGCACACAGATACCACATCAATTATTCTTGCATCTCTGTCTATCACTTCACCTTCATGCTTGAGAAGCTTGTGACTAATGACTCTCAGGACTGCCTGTATTCCTGCGTATTTACTGATGTGTCCTTCAGGAAGATCAGAAGTATTATCATCTAATATAAATACTTCTTTGGCTTTTATACTGGTACCAAGAACCTGTAAAAACTTAGGCTCTATCAATATAGTGCTCACTTCATTAGGCTGTGAAGCTACTTTTTTAAGATTCTCCTCGTCAGTAATGATATGCAGAATCACGTCGCTGTGAAATTGCATAGATAACTGGGCTTCTATGTTATTGTTGTATTCTTCATCAGAACATATAAGAAGTACTGTCTTCATAATTCTCTCAATTCTTACATTTCAACCGTAAATTCCATATCTGCGATCTTCACAATGTCGCGTTCATGGAGTATGTATTTTGTTCCAGACTCACATCTGCTACCATTTAGGAATGTTCCATTACTACTTCCTAAATCTTCAATATATCCCTTACCTTCAATGGTATGGATTACAGCATGTTTCCTGCTCACCGCAGGATTAAAGCTTAGCACTCCATCCATATCCTGATTCTTACCAATATAAAAATCAGCTTTCATAATGTAGAATGCAAATTCTCCAAGGGATCCTCTATATCGAAGAGCAAAATTATTGGATACTGATGTATTGTCACCTGTCCTTACACTACTGGTTCTACTCTCCTTAGGGAAGATTTCAATCAATACATCTACTACTTTTTTCTTGGCATTGATAAGTTCCAAAACATTATCGTCTGGCAAATTTCTAATATCATCAATAGCATTGCTTAGTTTGGCCAAACTTCCCTTGATCAGATTTTCTCTACCATACAATAAAGTGGCAACTGTTCCTACAACTTGCGAACTCCAATCCTTGATAGATGCACCATCTGCGTTAGTATAAGGCAGGATTATGAATCTTGGACTAGAGTCATTCCTGTCAATGTACAGATAATCTATATCCATGAGAATAAACTCTCTCTCTAGAAAGGCCTTACTACTAACAAGCTCGAACACCTCAGCAAAGGCTTTGAGAATATCGATGATCTTAGAATCGCTTAAGCCCTTATATACCGAAGTTAACGGTTCTTTGTCCGTGATATCCACTATAAGTCTATCCTTGCAATTATGCTTGATATGGAGCGTTTTTAAAATATACTCAGACTCTAGATTCTGAGCACTTTTTAATCCCAGACTTGATAGTGTTTCTTTTTCATTTAAAGTAAAATCAATGTGATCCTGTAAATATAAAATGTTCATAACAAATTATCACTTTTCATCATTTATGCATAAATAGCAGGCACTGCGAATATTCTTCACAGTACCTGCTACCATAATAGACTATTTCCTGTAAACAAATTCTTCATTGGCCAGCTTTATGGAATCACCATTCTTCAAGCCCCTTATCTGGCCCTTAGCCAATCTTATTCCATTTACAAATGTTCCATTAGTAGAAGAATTATCTTCTATAACAACCTCTCCGTTGATCTTTTTGATAAGAGCATGTCTCCTACTGATAGCACTATTATCAGTGATTCTGAAATCAATATTCATGCTATCTTTTCCAATAGAGAAGTTATCTTTATTGACAACAATATTGTCTCCATTCTTTTTCCTGATAAGTGTACCCAGGAATTCTGAACTTACAGCTCTTCCAGCAAGTGTTGTTGTTCCTGCATCTACAGTTACTGCATTGAGAACTGTAGTTTCACCATTACCCATAGCATTACCCATAGGATTTCCTGGTGCGAAGTTATTTACAGCAGGGTTCTGCATAACAGCAGGAGTCTGCTCTGGCTTAGCATCAAATCTTCCTATTTTCTGAGCCTCTTCCTCTTTCTTCTCTTCTTCCTTTTTATCCTTAACTTTTTTAACTATAAGCACTATTCCAAATGCAATTGCGCCAATTGCAACAAGACCCAAGACACACAGTCCAACGATCATAATAATCTTCTTCCAATCTATGGTTGGAGGAGTTATTACAACTGGAGGTGTTGGCTCATCAGGTAATTCCGGTGGATTTACCAGCTGATCAAATTCAGAGGTTGTGATCTTACTATATTCAATCCCAAGTCCATCAAGGATAGATGTTATCTCTGAAGCATCCAATGTATAGTAGTTGCTTCCATCTGTCATCAGTTCATTCATACCCAATACAAAACCGTATTCATTAACTAATGGGCCGCCACAGTTACTATTATCAATCTTGGCATCGTGCTGAATGAGCTGAATGTTATCTACTGTAGTAGTATTAGCTATTGAGCCAGATGTCATTGAAACTTTATCATTTGAATAATATGCAGGTGTCTCATATGTAATACCCGTTGGATAACCTAAAGTATATACGCTTTCAGGAACTGCATAAGGTTTGTCACTTGTCTTAGTCTCAGATGCAAGGATAACAAGAGGAGTTCTGGTATAGATTGGCTGCTCTAATTCAAGAACTACCATATCCATTGACTCACTGGCCTTTACAACTGAAGCCTCAAGGACTACATCCCCTTCTACTACTACCTGGGCAGTGAGATTGATCTTATCCCAGCCACTTTCCTTATCCTTGGGTACATTGAGAGCTTTGAAGGCAGCATCTCTATATTCCTTACTTGGTGAGATGATATGGTTGTTAGTAATAACATATTCACTACCATCTTTTGATCCAATAAGAAATCCTGATCCACCAGCAATGATAGCGGTATTTCCCAGGTCATCTGTATAAATACAATTGACCTGTAAAACACCATTCCTTGCCTCTGTAACAGTGGAAAGAGAAATGGGAGCTTCCTCTCCATCCGAAGTTTCTCCTGTGCTCATACTAATATCAGTATTTGACACTGTATTTGCATCTATATCTTCTATAATTGATGCATTTTCAGAAGAAGCATCTGTTGCAATGTCTGTTGCCCCCACACTAAGAGGGTTCATCATCATAGCTGCCATCAATATAGCAACAGTATTTTTAAGTCTTATCCTCATTTCTCTTTCCCCTTCCAAAGGATTTTAATATTCTAGTTATTTCTTTTTCCTGTAAAGAACTACTCCTGAGCCGCCTGCTATTGCAACAGCTCCAAGTCCTACGATAACCCAGATAACAGCACTTATTGGATTAGTTGTATTGTCATCATCGTCAGTTTCATTATCAGTGTCGTCATCTGTAGTCCTGTTCGCTCCAAGTACATTAGGAACAGCATTAGTTACAATTACATTGCTGTATACAAGAGTTTCCTTATTACCAGCAAGGTCCTCAGCTTCAATTGTGATGGTACGCTGTGAACTACCATCTTCAGAGCCCTTAAGAGTGATTACTTTTGTATCTGTATTATTTAATAACTGATCCTGGTCATATGATGCAATTGCTTCCTTGTCGTCATATACTACAAGGCTCTTGAGCATCATGTTATCAGTAACATCAAGATTGAAATCATAAGATTCTGTCTCATATTTTTTGAGGTTATTCTCAATGCCTGATGTAACGATACTTGGCTTTGTTGAGTCAATCGCAAAGTTAACTTCTGCATCTCTTGACTTGTTGTCCTGAACGTTTGTAGCTCTGTCCTCTGTATAAACAGTTACTGAGTAAACACCATCCTTTTTGAAGTTATCCTTAGAAATTGTATAAGTATATGTCTTCCAGGATGTGTCTGATCCCTGCTTAGCAACGCTATAATCCTTGTCTTTGCTAAGGTTTGTGATATCACCATCTCTGTTGATAGAAACATCTCTGTAGGTAAGTGTATCTACGTTGATCTCTGTGATCACGATATCCTGAGCCTGGTTTGTGTAGTACTTCTCGTTAAGTGCCTTTGTGCCCTCTCCAAGTACAAAGACTGAACCATAACGGTTAACTGAAAATACAAGTTCACCCTTAGTCTCGTTACCTGCAAGGTCTACTACTGTAGCTTCAAATGTGTAAAGGTCATCAACAGACTTATCATGAGCAAAGTCGCTATAGCTTACAACAAAGCCATTTTCAATCTGAGCTGTTGTGCTTCCAAGAGAAACTGCTCCGTTGTTAGAACCTGTCATCTTGACTGTTGTTGCCTGCATATCCATGTACTTATCTGAATATGTAACTACTGGAGCTACTACTCCGTTATTAGCTGAGAAGTTCTCAACTCCAGAGAATGTAACCTCTGGCACTGTTGTGTCGATAACAAATACATCTGAGATGTATGATGAGCATGAGTTTCCAGCAAGGTCTGTGCAGTTGATCACATAACCATACTTACCATCCTTGTCAAAGGTAACACTTGCAGTGTTGATATCCTCTGATGAACTGAAGTTTCCAAGTACTGGAAGTGCTGCAGCCTCAGCAAGTTCCTGTGTCTTATACTCAACGCTGTTTGCGTCAAATGACATCTCATCAATCTGGATAGTAGCTGTTCTTGCATCCTTGTAGTACATCTCGTTCTTGGCTGTACCACCTGTGTAAGAAACTGTGATCTTAGGTTCTGTTTTGTCAATTACGAACTCAGTAACAGATTCTTCTCCTGAAACATTACCTGCTTTATCAGTACACTTAAAGGAGAAGCTATATCTACCATCCTGATCAAAAGTAACCTGCTTGGAATAGATATTTCTGGAATTTGTATTCCAACCACTTTCAGAAGCCTTACCTCTTACTTCGTCAAGCTTAAGATCTGTAGCATTCGCGTCAAATGTGAAATCATCAACTGTGATAGTTGCTACTCTCTTGGCATTGTAGTACTTACTATTTTTTACATCATTGTTATCAAATGATATTGTTACCTTAGGTGCTGTACCATCATAGGTAAATCCTTCAGATGCTACGTTGTGATGTGTCTCATTGCCTGCATAGTCTATAGCATCTACATAAGGTTCATATGATCCATCCTGGCTTACAGAATATGTTGCAGTATAAACTCCGCCATTGTGAGTCCATCCAGAACCCTCTTCTTCTGTCTCAGTTCCATCAACGTGTGTAACCTTTACCTTCAGCTTTGAATTAGTTGTATCAAGCCAGTCCTCTGTAACTGTTGCAGTAATTGTTATGTCTTTTGCATTTGTATATGTGGAATCTTTTCCTGCTGGTGTTCCAAAGGAAGCACTTATAGCAACGTCTGGTGCCTTGTTATCAAAAACTACCTTCTGGCTCACCTTAGGCTCTTTCATCTTGTTTCCAGCCTTGTCCTGAACCTGAGCATAAATTGTATATTCACCATACTCTTCGATGTTGAACAGGTAATCCATCCTAGTGATTCTTGTAGAGGAAGTCTTTCCATCAATGCTAAATCCATAGGTTTCCTTGCCCATCTCTTCAGAAAGAGTAAATGTAGGCACATTTCCTGTTGCAGAATAATTAACCAATGCGTAGATATTATTATTCTCAGCTTTATCAGCATTAACTACTATTTTTTCTGGATCAAGGTTATCATCTGTAACTTCTACCTTTCCAGCTATCTTAGACTTAAAGAAAATTCTGTTTACATCATCATCACAAGTAACTGCTGTATAAGTATCTACCTTGGCACCATTTGCGTAATACTCAACTTTTGGTGCAGATTTGTCAATTCCGACATTACAGCTCTTACTAATGCTTGCAGTATTGCCGGCAACATCAGTAAGCTTAACACTTGTATTGCCATAAATAGCAGATTCATCATCTTTAGTAGTAAGCTGGTGAGTTAGTACGTAATATTTCACTCCATCAATTTCAATCTTTTTCGTAGACGGGCATATAACTACTGGTGTTGCATACTCAGTCGTAACACTTCCAAAGAAAGATGACTTTGCAAACTCTGCATCGATTTGACTTATTCCACTTCCTGCATCGCAATCAACTGGAACAAGTACCTCCACTTCGTAATCTTTATTAAACCAATTTAAGACGTTAATATAATCCCAAAATGTGTGTGTACCTTGTATTTCTTGAATTCTTAATTTTACTCCGTTAGGTTCTGGAGCAGAACTATCAACCTTCACTTCGCAATTTTTATTGCCATCATAGGTTTTCTCTGTAACCTTCTCATTACCAGTCTTGAAAGTAAGCTCGACAGGGCACTCTACAGTTCCGTCCTTAATATTCTTGGCAGCTTCTTCACTCTTTTTTACTGTAATTTTTGCAGTAAAGTTTATTAAATAGTGTTTACCATCCCATTTCTTACCATTGCTGATTTCAGCGCTAATGTTACCTGCGTCAACACCTGCAATAGCAACAGTTGCTGTTTCCACTTCAACAGATGAAGTACCTGTATATGTTAATACAAGATCACCATTGTTTGTTGAGTACCAATCATTAACTTTTTTCTCAAAAGTAAATCCATCAAGCTTTGTATCACCAGCAATTTTTGCACCGTGCTTACAGAATAATACTTCATATGGAATGAATGTTGTTCCAGACTCTGTTTTTTTATTGGTCTTATCCTCGTATTTGTATGATACCGAAATGCCATCTACAGGATAGTAGCCAATACTTGCTGGAGTCCAGGTTATCTTATTATTTTCAACAGTAGCACTCTCATCACAAATATTAGCATCAGTGATTGTAATGTTCTCTAGCTTAGCCTTATCAAAAGAAACTGTAAGTTTTGGATCTGTTCCAGCATAAACGCTCTCATAAGTTGTTGTAGCTGGTGTAGTATTAAAACTTGCAGCAGCACGAATTTTCCGCTCAACTTCACTAAGATTATCAAGCGTTTTACTAAGCTTCACAGTTAAAAGTGAAGTTTCAAGATATTCCCCTGCAAAATTCTCAGTATCAATATCTGCTGTAAGTATTCCATCTACAAGATCAAGTTCCTCACCATCGAGTGTAATACTCTCAATCTCATAGAATGATTCATCAATGTCATATCCAAATGATACTGTAGCTGTTTCATCTTCCTTAGTAACAACTTCAACAGTTTCATCAACAACATTGCCTTCTGTTACTGTCTCAGAAACAGTTGTCTCTTCGGTTTTCTCAGTTTCAGCGTCAGTTTCTGATTTCTCTGCAGTTGCTTCTTCTGAAGTATTGTTCTCTGAAGCCTCCTCTGTTTCTCCCTCATCCTCACTCTCTGCAACACTGTCATCGGACTCATCATCAAGTGTGACATTGGTTTTCTCTGTTGATACCTCAACTGTCTGTGTAGTTACAACTTCCACGCCATCGACCTTGACATCTACTGGCTCACCTTCTGAAAGCTGCTGCTGAGTTCCATCCTCTGAAACTGCGTAGACTTCTACCTTGCTCTCTTCTACAGCGCCCTCTATCACGAGTTCTACTGGGAAAGTGAAGTCTGCAACAGAAACAACGACTTTATTCTCTGTTTCTGTCTTATCTTTCTTTGACTCTTTAGACTTCTTAAGATCTTCCTCTGTGTCTTTAGAAGTCTCTTTTGCTGCATCATCAGATGCCTCATCTGACGCTTCATCGGATGCCTCTAAAGAAGCCTCTTTGGATGCCTCTGACTCCTGAGTTTCCTCCTCAGATGATTCATATTCAGTTTTATTATTCTCTGGATCAACCTGCTGATTCTCTGTAGTATCATCACTAGAAGTTTCTGTTGCCTGATCTGTTTCTCCCTGTTCTTCTACAGGCTGCTCTTCTGTGACTGTTGTCTCTTCTACTACAGGTTCTTCTGAAACAGACTCCTGTGGCTGTTCTGACTCTACTGCATCAACAATAGATTCCTGGCCATCCGCAAGGGCCTGAATAGAAATAAAATTGCTGCCAAGCAGAGTTGGCACAATAAGTAGCGGAATAAGCCTCTTAGAAAATAGAGACTTTACATCAACTTTCTTCATAAATTCCTCCGTTTACTACCACATTAAGAGCCCCCTCATCCCCAATGAGGTGTTACATAAAAAAATTCTTTATACAACGAGATAAAGTATAAAATAATTCTAAAGTGGTAGCAATAAATTTTTAACAAAATACATTTTAACGAAATAAAATATCGTCAGTACAATCCCAGTATTCATGCGCATTTTGCGTGTCGCATGTGTCACTTTTGGATACGGATTATCATTTTTATTACATATTTTCTTTCGAATATGATGGGTTTTATGATTGCTACTTAACAATTGGCTTTCCCCAATCCATTTTTATCACCCCCTCATATCTTTTTTACACATTAGTTCGAATTATTGTTGCAGGAACCGGAAAGACTTAAAAAATTTTTTTCAAAAAGAAAAGCCCATGCTACTTTTTCAAGTAACATGAGCTCGTAAGCCATTTATTCTTTATTGTCTGCTTGCTGGAACAATTCATCAATTACATCTGT
>NZ_KE384201.1:47862-295315 GCF_000424505.1 Butyrivibrio sp. XBB1001
GGAACCTCTCCTGATACTATGTATTTTAGCACTTCCATAAGACGTTTTCCATGAGTATCAGACAAGAAATCATTTAGCTTTCCGTGGCAATACAAATATATATGGGTAACTCCATCTTTGTATTCAATGCCTGGATGTGTTGATTAGAAAAGCCCATGCTACTTTTTCAAGTAACATGAGCTCGTAAGCCATTAATTATCCTATTCCATAGCTATCCTTGAAGGCATCGCTTATCTCCGCGCCTTCTAACATTTTTTGACCTCTTTGGATGAGTTCCTCTAATGAATACTGTTTGAAGTAGCCAAGTTTCAGCTCCCCATTAACATTTTCATTAAACACAATAAATGAGTCTGTGCCTTCATGATATCCAATACAATTCTTAAGATATGCAGTTTCAACCCAGGAATTAGTATCTATAATGTTATACACGTAATCCTGTTTGATATATAGAAGATGTTTTGCATCATCAAACCTCATCATCGAAGTCCCATTATATAGCTGTGGACGTGAAATAGTAATACCTGCAATCAGTTCTCCAGTCTCAGCCTCATATCTATATAGGGTGCCATTGGAATAAACCGCATAAAACTCCCCATTATGTGAAGTCATTGTAACCACTTCTCCCTCTGGACAAGCAATCTTATAAAGTTCTTCTCCCTTTAGGTTACTAGCAATAATAAAATTATTATCAGTGGTATAAATTCTTTCTTTTTGGTAATCGAAATATATCCCGGTTGTTCCGTGCCAGTCATTGGAATGTGCTACAACTACAACTTCTCCAGTCTCAGTGTTAATTATTGAATCATCCTTATAAGCAAAATAAATAGTGTTAAGTTCTGGACAATAATCTATTTTTTTCTCATAGTCACTTCCGAATAAATACTCAAAGCTCACATCATACAATCTGGTTGATCCATGCATTACATCGCAAACTGCAATCTTATAATACTCATAATTCATAGAGTCTAGATAAATCAATTTACCATCTTTAAAAATTGGTAGAGAACTCGTTCCTATACTAGAATCTCTGGCAATCACTATTTCTCTTACTTCCATAGTATCAGCTTTAACTCTGAACAAGGATGTTTTATCGTTTTCATAATATTTTATAGATGCAACACCATTTTCAAATCCGATAAGTTTGCACTTATAAGTATTTAAATCAAGAGGAACCTCTCCCAAAAGTTCTTTTGTATTCACATCAAAGAAAGATATTATAGCCTTTTCATCCTCAGTTCTCATTACAGCCAGCTTATCACCATCTATGATAAGTTCCTCGAAAGGCGTATACGGATATGTCGGAGAATCCTTAAACTCTTCAAAACTCTCATCACATACTCCCACGCCATAGTATATAATTTCTGAACTTGAATCTTTAATGATGTATACTCCTCTATTAGCCACTGCTTTTTCTATATCATTAATAAAATAATACATAAGAGAAACACTATCAGCCGATCTTTCCTTACTATTTCCAACAGTACCTGTGGCTCCATTCCTAAGGAAGAAACCTGGATAGTCATCATCTTTACTCATCATTATGCCGACTATTGTATCAGTAAAATCAAATCTATTGATCCGTTCACCAGTTTTCTTATCCCAAACCTCACAGATATCACCGCTGTAATAAGCGAAAGCTGAAATATTTGGAAGATCAACAAAGCCGTAATCATAAAGAATTGCATTGGATATAAAATCATTACTCCATCTCAATGATAAGTCTTCGCTATTAATGCAAAAGATATTCTCAGTCTCAGGTTCCATTACTTCCATGGTTAAAAATCCAAAGTTACTTTCTGTCCACTCTCTTCCGACAGCCAGGCAAATTGAGTTATCGTCAATCCATTTATATTCATCAAGAGTTTGATTGTTGGCAAAACAGCCCATCTCTTCTAAATCTCTATAGATCAGACTATTTGAATTCAAATCATAAACTACAATACATAATCCATCATCTACATTACCTAAAAAGGCTATTTTATCACCTTTGGGAGATACTCTAAAATCGCCAAAGTTAATGCTTTTCGCATATGCGTCTTCTGATTCAATTATATAATTGTCAATGACTTCCCCATTTGAAATAGATACTTTAAAAATACCATCTCTTGTTGTGCCGATCAAAATAGAACCATCAGTAAGAACATTGTAATACCCAGATAAGCTTGTATAATCATCAAATAAATCATCTTTTTCCCATATAACCTGCCCATTTGTAATGTCAATTGCTTTTAGTGTATGGCTTCCCTGTATAACAAAAGATTTTTCATCGGCAAAATATATTTTTTTAACTGGATCGAGTTGGGAGCTAAATGTATATACAAGCTCGTGACTACTGCATTTCCATGCTTTGACATTATGAGACCTGTCTATCGCAGCAATGTATTCTCCACCATCAGCAAAAACCATTTCAGAAACAACATCTGGCATCGTGTAGTTCCAAACTGCGGTTACTCCCGCTCCTGACCTATTCTCATAAGCAAGTGAAGCATTACTCAGTGCCTTTACAGCCTCTGGCACAACTGGTTTGTCGGGATTTTCCTCATTGGGGAGGGCTTCAAGCGCAAGGTATAATGCATTGATCCTCTGCTCTTCGTCGAGAAGTCTTGAAGATTCTGTGGCAAGGTACTTGGACTGGCTGATAAGGGCCTTTTGGTAATTTTCGTTGACCCTGTGATTGCTGTAGAGCATGTATGCACCAAAGCCTACAGAAAGCCCCATTACGCCTGCTGCCATTGCAGTTAAGCGTTTCATCTTGTACTGGCGCTGTCTATTCATAAGCTCGTTATAGGAACATCCGATAAGCGCGGCCGCAAGTCGTGGAAGCTCTGTATTCTTGGCTTCTTTCAGGGGAAGTCTCCAGTCGCAGGACAGAGGTTCAACAGGCTCTGTAACAGTTTCCACCTGCCCCATAGAGTTAAGTCTCTGAAAGGTTCTACTAAGTAGCATTTTGGGAATAACTTCGTATGGTTCTCCCTCTGCCAGAACAGTCAGAACTCTATCAATTGGATGATCCTGCAAAAAGATGGTGATTTCCCTCTCTACCCAAGTGGAAAGGCAGGTGCTCTTTGAGCAGAGGACAATAAGGTAATCTGAATTTCTAAGGGCATCTTCTATAGTTCCACTAAGGTCACTAGTAATAGGAAGTTCATCCTTATCCCTGAAGATGCGCTCTATCTTTTTTACGCCTGTCTTTTTCTGTATTTTCTTTGGAATATGGTAACGCTCCAAAGCCTTTTCAATCTGCGCAGCCACCTTGTTGTCAAGCTCCGCATGTTTGTATGAAATAAAAGCATTGTAATGTAAGCTCATATTAGAATCCGTATTCTTCTCTTAATTCCTGTGAAGGTTCTGTTCCTTTTGTAAGTTTCTTTGCTTTCTCAATAAGTTCCTGGACTGAGTAGTGTCTGAAATATCCTATTTCTTCCTGAGAATTCTCAACATCCGATGTAACAATGAAGGTATCTGTGCCCTCGTGATATCCAAGGCTTCCTACAACGCAGGCTGTCTGGACATAGCTCTTTAGCTCTATAATATCTATTACGCCATCAATCTGAAGATAGAGTAAATTATTCTCAGGGTCATAATTAAATTCAACCCTGTCTGTTGTGATTGGAGATGTATATGGGGTAAATTCTGTTTTTCCAATAAGTTCTCCAGTCTCAAGATCATATCTATAAAGCATTCCATCCTCATAAGGAACCAGCAGAACTGCCTTACTATTGTCTAACGCTCTGTAAACTGATACATCGTAAGGTTTTATCTCTGGGCATTTGATGCTATAAAGCTGTTCGCCTGTATAGTCGCTGACTTCAATTGAAGAATAGTCAGTCTCAATAGTCTTGTGGCTTGTAGCATCAATACTCACCTTCTTAGTATCCTGCCATTCTGAAGAGTGGGTAACGCTTGCCACTTCTCCTGATTCAACATTCAGGATGTAGTCAGCACTTCCGGCCAGATAGACTATGCCATCTTCCGGGCAATACTCTATATTCTCGACATTTACATATCCATTCTCAGGAAGCGCAAACTCTTTTTTCTCAGCTGTCTCTACATCATACAGAGCAATAGTATTCTGTGAATAAGATTTACAGTCAAAATAAGCTATCTTGCCATCTTTAAAAGACATCTCGCCGCAGCTTGTTTCCTCAGCCAGTGTAGTTGTCTTGTTGTTTCCTGATATATCATCAAGTTCAATAAGCTCTAATACATTTCCTCCGATGCTTGAATAGTGGGAAATATATATTTTGCCTTTATCTGCTGCAATAAAATTGTAGTGATTATAAGAATTATCCTCATTATCTATATGAACGCTCTTTAAGAACTTTTTATTCTGAGCATCATATAGGTCAATGGTTATTCCGGCGTCATCTCCTCTGAGTACAGCAAGACTGTTTTCTCCTACAAATGCACTCTGTGACATGATGTTGTCATAAGAAAGAGTCGCATCAAAGCTAAGATACTCATCGTCTGAAACACCCACACCATAGTAAATAATAGAGTTGCTGTTTCTGACATGAGCATAGGCTCCCTTTGAAACCTTTATGCTGTCAATATCATCAGTAAAATACTTGGTTAAAGCTATGGTGTCAGTTCCCTGCGAAGGAAGTGGAATAGCATGTTTTCCTGACTCAGTCTGGAAGATAGGAAATTCTGCACCCTTGTTTAGCTTGGCTCCGACAATTACGTCGTTTAAGTTGTAATCATAGAGCATTTCACCAGTATTTGGATCTATAATGGTAGCCTTGTTTCCTTTGTAGAAGCAGAGTCCGTCCATTTCAGTCAGAACTATGAATCCATCTGTGCTTGAATAGGTGGTAAAAGAAAAATCGTAGTTCCATCTTGTAGACTTATCTTCCAGATTAATGCAAGTTATCATGTCATGGTTTGTTGAGTAAACATCCATGTTAAGAAAACCGTAGTTTCCGCCCATTCCTTCCTGGTTTACTGCGATAGCTATCGTATCATTATCCATCCAGCAGAAAGTGGAAAGGAAGTTATCATCGGTAAAAAGCCCCATCGCCTTGAGGTTTATAAACTCATAGGTCTTGTCAGATAGATTATATATGCAGAGGCTTTTATCCTTGGTATCACCCAGTTCCACTTCAAACATGAGCTTTTGTTCATCAGGAGAAATGATCATGTCAACAAAATAGCACTTCATAGCATCAAGATCATTTTCTGCAAAGCCATAGGTGTCCACTATATTTCCGGTAGCTGAATCCAGCTTATAAATAGTGGCATCACCTACTGGAACATAGACAAAAGAGCCATTGTCACTAGCTGCGTAATAATTGGCCACTGCTCCATCGCCTAATTTCTCATGTTCCCAGAGGACAGTCTTATTCTTGACATCGACGCATCTGACAAAATATAAGCCTGTTACAAGAAGCTTATCTTCTGATATGTAGTAGATCACATCTGCGCAGTCATCACTTGAAGAATAGCTATACACAAGTTCTTTTGTCTGAGCATCCCATACCATCACGTTGTCAGACATATCGATGGCAGCCAGGGAGTCTCCGTCAGGTCCCACATAGAACTTTTTTATATTATCAGGCATTGTATAGTTCCAAACTGATGTGATATTGGAGCCGTAAACTGTCTCGTAGGCAAGACTTGCATTTGCTATAGCTCTTTCTGCCTCTGGAATTACTGGTCTGTCAGGCGTCTCTTCATTTGGAAGGGCTGCCAGCGCAAGGTGGAGGGCATCAATTCTCTTTTCATCTTCAAGAAGCTGTTCAGAAGAGTTGGCCAGGTATCTTGACTGGTTGATAAGTGAATTCTGGTAGTTCTCGTTGATCTTCTGATTGCTGTAGAGCATGTATCCGCCAAAGCCAACAGAAAGCGCCATCACGCCTGCTGCCATGGCAGTAAGTCTCTTCATCTTGTACTGACGCTGTCTGTTCATAAGCTCGTTATAAGAGCAGCCAATAAGAGCAGCTGCAAGTCTTGGAAGCTCAGTGTTTATAGCTTCCTTACGAGGCAGGCGAAAATCGCAGGAAAGGGGCTCAACCGGCTCAATAACTGTTTCTACCTGGCCCATGTAGTTAAGTCTTTGAACAGTTCTATTAAGAAGCATCTGGGGGATAACTTCATAGGGCTCGCCCTCTGCCAGCACAGTCAGAACGTGGTCTAATGGATGAGTCTGTAAAAAGAGACTTATCTCCCTCTCAACCCAGGTCGAAAGGCGTGTGCTCTTGGAGCAGAGAACTATAAGGTAATCTGAATTAAGAAGTGCCTCATTTATGGTGTCTGTAAGGTCGCTTGTAATTGGAAGCTCATCCTTGTCCCTGAAGATGCGCTCTATCTTCTTCATTCCGGTTTTTTTCTGGATCTTTTTTGGAATATGATATCGTTCCAATAGTTTCTCTATGTCAGCAGCTACTTTATTATCAAGTTCTGCATGTTTGTATGATATAAATGCATTATAGTGTAAACTCATGTATCCTCCTGAATATCGTCCTCAATATATTCTTTCCACAAATCCGATATTTCATTTTCAAAACTAAACATATTCCGCTCGATTTTATCAAGCTTCAAAGAAAATATCAACGCAACTTTTTTGCAATTTTGTTTGTACTAGATTTGCACACCCATAGGTTATACAATTTGCCTCTCATTTTTGTTTCAATTGCTTTTGAACCTATAAAAATAAGGAGCTGCGTCTGTTTTATAGGTATATCACCCAAAAACAATGCAGCTCCTGTATAATTCAAGCTCTATTACTCATTCTCCGCCTTCTTCACGGTCTCAGGGAAGATGATCTTGTTTACAAAGAAGAATACTACCATTGAAACGCCGCCGTTTAATACTGTAGTTCCGATGTTGTAAACAAATGCTGGAACAAACTTGCCTGCTACAGCTACCCAGATGCAGTTGATTGAGTTTACGATGCAGGTGATCAGGATGAATGCTGCAACGTACCATGCAATCTGCTTGCCGGGCTTGTCGTGGTTACGGAATACAAAAAGCTTCTGGATAGGGAAGTTAATGCATTCGCCGATGACCATGGCGATCATGTAAGCTACAAAGTAGGCAAGTCCACCGTGTGCCTGATCGTAGCCAAGAATATTCCAATCAAATGTCTCACCAAATAATGTAAGAGGAATTCCAGGCCATCCAAAAGACCTGTCTCCTAAAAATGCAAAAGCAGCTGGTAAAAATGTAAGGAGAAGGTACTTAAATACTGTGATCAGGTTACTTACGACCACAAATAAGCCTCCCTCTCTCACCCACTTAGCAATCTTAGGGTGCTTCTCCTCGAAACTCTTCCAAAAATTCATTACAAAAATCCTCCATCAATTATTATCAAAGCTCTATTAGGCAGCCATTAAACGTCTACACTCACTTAATCTTAGCCTCATATTCCTTGTTGAGCTTACTGTTACGGAAGTAACCGGAAATCACCTTGCCAAGTCCGCCAAAGAACTTGCCATTTACAATATCAACAATGCCATCCACCATATCCATTGAAACAGCGCCGCCAGTCATTTTGGCCATAGCTCTGAATGGCATGTTATAGATAAAGAGTACGTTAAGATTAGGCTTGCCGCTCTCATCAGCTTTCTTCTTCATAGCTGTAAGACGCTTATAAGCAAATCTGGCAAGTCCGCTCTTTGCATAGTACATCTGGCAGATAGCATCATTGGCTGTCAGAAGTCCGCTCCACTTGCCATCTGGAATGCTTCTGCCAAGAAGTGCCTCAAACTCAGCATCTTCTACAGTCTGGATCTTGCCGCTGTAATATGTAGGCATCTTCTCTTGAACATATGGAAGCTCCTCTGTAGTTGCAGTTCTTGTAATGTCGCCAGTCAGCCTGATATCTGCGCTGGAAGCTCCCAGGAGGATCTTGTACTGCCCACCTTCTACTTCCCACTTGTTAGTCTTGACATTCCAGTAACGGAAAGTCTTATCATCAAAGGCAATCTCAACCTTCTTGGATTCTCCTGGCTTCAGGAACACCTTGGCAAATCCCTTAAGCTCTTTTTCTGGTCTGAATACCTTGGCATCAGGAAGAGAAACGTACATCTGAGCAACCTCAGCACCTTCCATCTGTCCTACATTCTTGATGGTAAAAGAGATACCCTCTTCAGTAACATTAAGATCGCTGTACTCAAAACTTGTATAGGAAAGTCCAAAGCCAAATGGATAAAGCACAGGAACTTCCGCAGTTTCATAATATCTGTAGCCAACAAATACGCTTTCTCTGTACTCAGAGGTTCTCTCTGTGCTTGGATAATAGCGGTATGCAGGTGTATCCTCAAGTCTTCTTGGAACAGTCTCTGAAAGCTTACCAGATGGGCAAACTTTACCGGTTAAAATGTCCATAACAGCACTTGCTCCAGCCTGGCCATTTAAATAGCCATGGAGAATAGCCTTGAAGTAATGATGCCAAGGCATCTCAATTGCTGAACCTGCACTAATGATTCCAACAAGATTCTTGTTGACCTGTCCAAGCTCCTGTAAAAGATTTATCTGATTCTGAGGTATTCTCATGTGTGTTCTATCCATACCCTCAGACTCACTATCTTCATTAAGACCAAAGAAGAAAAGAACTATGTCAGCTCTTTTTGCTATATCAAGAGCTTCCTTCCTGGTTGCAGCATCTTCCTCGCCAGTTCTGGAATAGCCCCTTGAAGATCCAATAACCTGAATATCATAATTGCCCAGAATCTCTGATACAGTCTCAATCTTAGTAGGATTAACAAGAGATGAGCCTGCGCCCTGGTATCTTGGAACAAAGGCAAAATCTCCAATTATGGCAACCTTGGCACCAGGCTTAAGAGGAAGGATGTTGCCCTCGTTCTTAAGAAGGATTGTGCTCTCAGTAGCAGCTTTTCTTGCTACTGCGTGATGTGCTGCCTTGTCAAAGTCATCAGACTTGCCCTGAGCGTTAACATAAAGAGTCATGACAGCATCAAGAAGCTCGTCTACTCTTGCATCCACATCCTCCATGCTGATCTTGCCGCTCTCAACAGCAGCCACAAGTTCTCTTGCAGAATCAAGGCCAGGATTAGGCATCTCAAGGTTTGAGCCTGCTGCCACGCCAAGAGCATGGTCATTGGAAGCACCCCAGTCAGTAATTACTATTCCGTCAAAGCCCCAATCTTTTCTCAAAATATCAGTCAAAAGATGCTTATTCTCATTGGCATATGTGCCATTGACCTCATTGTACGCAGACATGATAGTCTTGGCCTTACCTTCTTTTACAGCAATCTCAAAACCAGTAAGATATATTTCTCTTAAAGTACGCTCATCAACAACCGCATTCATAGCCATACGACGAAGCTCCTGTGAGTTCACCGCAAAATGCTTGGGACAAGCGTATACACCCTGTGACTGAATACCTCTTACATATGATGCAGCCATCTTACCTGCAAGATATGGATCTTCTGAAAAATATTCAAAGTTTCTTCCGCAAAGAGGACTTCTCTTTATATTAAGACCTGGTCCCAACAGCACGTTGACACCTTCTGCCATAGCCTCTTTTCCAAGTGTCTTTCCTAGTTCCTCGCCAAGCTCTGTATCCCAGCTATTGGCTACTGTTGCTGCAGTAGGGAAGCATGTTGCAGGAAGGGATTCGTTAAGTCCCAGGTGGTCTCCCGCTCCAGCCTGCTTTCTGATACCGTGAGGTCCATCTGAACAGAATATGGATGGAATTCCAAGTCTCTCAAATTCCCTTGTCTGCCATTCTCCCTTTCCGCTCAAGAAAGCTGCCTTCTCTTCAATTGTCATCTTCTCAATGATATCTTGATATTTCATTTTTTCCCTCGCATATCTATGTAATTTGCCAATTCCATGTGACAATTGGCAAACACCTTTTTAAATATGGAAACATAGGTCGGCACAGGACCTCCCGTGCCGCCTATGATCCAATCATATCCTATATATTTATAGGTCTAAATTACTATTACTCTACAGTAGCTTCTGCTGCTGCCTTTTCATTTGCTCTATTCTTCTTGAAGTTCTTGCAAAAGATAGCCATAAGGCAGATCATAAGTACTGCAAATACGCAGTCACAAACGATCATAAGAATCTTCCAGGAAGCCATTCCTGTCTTGAGATTCTCAGGTGCATAAGCACGGCTGTTAACTACAGTATAAAGAATATTCTTGGTAGCCTCACGCATAGCCTGCTGTGCTCCGTTTGTATCTCTGAACTGAACGCTGTTTGTAGCTGTTGGATAGTTAACAAGCATACAGTCTGTACCATTTCTGATAGCCTGGTCAGATGACATGTATCCGTAAACTCCGAAGTAGTCAGTAAGTACGAAGCCATTGAAGCCCCACTCATCTCTAAGAACTGTCTTAAGAAGTTCCTTACATCCGCCTGCCCAACGGTTACCAATGTAGTTGAAGGAAGACATAACTGCTGTCATCTCAACGTTCTTGACACTGATCTCGAAAGGCTTAAGGTAAATCTCACGAGCTGCCTGCTCATTAGTCCATGTGCAGAGCATGTCGCATCTATTGCCTTCCTGATCATTAAATGCAAAGTGCTTAACATAAGCGTAAACTCCGTTAGCCCATGAGCCCTTTGTAGCTTCTGAAGCAATCTTTCCAGAAAGAACACCGTCTTCTGAATAGTACTCAAAGTTACGTCCAGCAAAAGCTGTTCTGTGAATGTTCATAGCTGGTGCATACCAACCAGATACATCCATCTCGTTAGCCATCTTACCGATGTAGTCACCGAATGAATAAGCAAGCTCTTTGTTGAAAGTAGCTGCAATTGTAACACCTACAGGGAATCCAAGAGATCCAACACCTGTAAAGTTATTGTTGATTGAAGCAGGGCCGTCACAGTCGTTTGTACGAACCTTGCCGATTGACTCAACTGAGTTTGTCTGATATCCGCCAAGAGAAATAAGGGCGTTCATATCATCAAGTGTCATAGCATTAAGGAGCTCATCCCACTTAGGATCGTCCTTGGCAAGACCACGAAGGTCCTTGAGCTGAAGTGATGAAGCTGCGCCAGTTATAACTGCTGCTGCGTTTGGATCCTCATCAGCTGCTGTAGCTTCTGGTGTAAGGTAGTTGCTGATGTTGTAGAAAGTTGCCTTTACATCTGCAGGCATCTCGTAGCTCTTAGGAGCTGCTGTTGCTGCATTGTAGTTAGCAAATCCATCTGCTCTTGAAAGGTACTCAAGGTTACCATTAGCAAAATCAAATGCGTTTGTAGCTGTAACCTTATCTGAAGTTCTCTTGTTTGATCCGTCATAAGTTACTGTAGTTCCTACAGTGTATGTCTTAGAATCGATAACGTTGTGAGAATCCTTGTTGATAGAAATCTCATAGTCACCAGCGTCAAGTACATAAGCCTTAGCGTTCTGGTAATCATAAGATGCCATATCTTCTGCTGCAAAAGAGATAGTGATTGTCTCTGATGCGCCTGGCTCAAGGAGCTGAGTCTTTGCAAACTCTACAAGGTTTGCAGAAGCCTTCTCGATTCCACCGTTCTCATATGGAGGATTGTAATAAACCTCTACTACGTCCTTACCTGCAACAGAACCTGTATTTGTAACAGTTACATCAAAAGTAATTGTTCCATTTTCCTCAGTAATGTCGCCCATTGTCTGCTCAAATGTTGTGTATGAAAGGCCATATCCGAATGGATACTGAACCATTTCGTCATAGTTGATGAGACCTTCAAGTGCTGCTGTCTCATAGAACTTGTATCCTACATAGATACCCTCTACGTAATTTACAAAGCTAACTTCTGCCTTGGTCTCAACGCCAGTAAATCCTGTTGATACATAAGCGAAGTCTTCCATATTTGTATAGTTGAAGTCACCAAAGTTGTTCCACCAAGGTGTCTTTGTCATGTCATAAACATAAGTGTCGATTGTCTTACCTGATGGGTTAACCTCACCAGTTACGATCTCGCCAAGAGCCTTCATACCAACGTGGCCCATACCTGCTGCCCAGAGAACTGACTTAATCTGTGGGTGATCTTTTACAAAACCAAGCTCGAATGCGTTAGCACCGTTGTAAACAAGGATTACCTTGTCAAAGTTTGCGCATACAAGGTCAATCATCTCTTCTTCTCTGTTTGTAAGCTGAAGGTAGTGATCACCTGCATCCCAGTCGTTACCCTCGTTGAGAGCATCATCATAAGTACCAGCTGTGTAAGTTGTTCCATCCTTGAAAGAACCATCTACTACAGAAGGCATATTTGTTGGAAGGTCTGCACCCTCACCGCCTGAACGGCTGATAACGATCATAGCTGTGTCTGAGTAAGACTTAGCATTTGACATAAGTTCGTCTGTATAAAGAGAAACGTTAGGTTCTGGAAGTGTCCAGTCCTGATTCCACATACCAACTACTGGTCTGTCTGCCTTGTAGTCTGTGTAGAACTTTGTAAGTTCAGCGTTTGTCTCGATTCCAGCATCACTAAGTGACTTAAGAAGATCGATAGTTTCATATGCATCATTAAGAGCACCTGAACCAGCGCCACCAAGGATAGGATTTGTTGAAGCCCATCCGAAAACGTTAAGCTTGCTTCCTGAAGCAACAGGAAGAGTGTTCTCATCATTCTCAAGAAGAACGATACCCTCTCTTGCGATATCCTGTGCAAGAACAGTTGTCTCATCAGATGTAGTCTTTGAGATTGTACCGCTTCCACTAATAAGATCCATCATTGTGCTCATAGGTCCTGTCAGGATCATATTCACACATATAACAATACCAGTCAGCATAGCAACAAGTGCTGTGCCTCTTACAAGCTTCTTGGTTGACTTCTTAAGCTTCATAACTGCGATCATGATAACGATTGCAACTGCAATTATGATACCTATAGCAATCAAAAAAGGCTTGATTGAATTGATGACTTTCATCACGTCATCCAGATTGATAGATAACATAGATTAACCTCCCTTTTTTAATCTGGAAACTAAATCTGGTCAGGATCTAGTTCCTTAGTTTGACCGCATAAATAATCTTAGCGGCGCTTACAACATGAGGTTAACACGCATAAAAAAAACGTGCCGTTTTTGTCATAAACGGTACGTTTTTTGTCATGAATGGTGTTTGACCTTTTCCAGATACATATTGTCGTCCATATGTCTAAAGAAGCTATCCACATTATCTTTTTCCGGATCAAATAATGTATAGCCTATAGATAGCGATAACTGATACTGTCTACCCTCTGTCTCGTTAAAAAGATCCAGCTCATCCCTTATATTTTTTACCACCCTTTTAAGGGCTTCTTCGGAAGTTCCCTTCAATATAAGAATAAACTCATCTCCAGCAAATCTTACTGCCACTGCCTTATCAGGTTTACTAAGAGTTATGACTCTTGCAGTGTCAATAAGGGCTTCATCACCAACGGAATGTCCGAAGGTATCATTTATTTTTTTAAAACGGTCAACATCTATCATGATGCCGCCCATACGAGCCCCCATGTCCCTGGAGTACTGTTCGAGGACGTAGTCAAGGAAGGCCCTGTTATAAAGCCCCGTCAGCGTGTCCAGATAAGAAAACTCATTCTGAAGAGACATATAGATTGCTGTAAGTCCCACTGCCAGCGATACCCAGATAAGTGATATTCCGTAAAAGACAAGCTGAATAATGCACCCTGCTATTACAGGCCCCATCATAAGACCTATTGGGAAAAATCTCACCTTGCCGTATCTACTCTCATATCTTTTAAGAAGCACATAACTGTAAATAAGATATCCAAACTCGACGATAAAGTAACCATAGCTAAGGGGGAGTCTGTGATATACATTCATTTCATCAATATAAAAAACTACCGGAACAAACAAATTCATCAAAGAAATCAGAATCAAAATAAGTCCGGGTACTGCTATAAATTTGTAGCGCCTTCTTATCCTTACTGTAGACTTAAATAGCTTGAGCTCAGTGTACATACACCATCCAATAGAAAAAAGAGGATTAGTCATAAAGCAGTAAGTGTTGCCTGCATAGCCAATAATACGGCTAAGCTGCCCTGGCTTTCCATCAACATAAAAGGTAAGAAAATCAATAGCACAGGCAAAAGCCGACAAGCCTGCTATAAGAGAAAAAATCTTATACTCAAACCTGCCCTCAGATCTTCGAATGTGGCTGCTGTATAGCATCGCTATAAGAATGACCACACCTATATAATCAGCTACAGCTACTGCAACTAAATTCATCCAAGCCCTCCTTTTGGAATAAGCATCGTAAGCTCAAACCAATTATCTTTAAGGCCAAAATTCAATGTTCCGTGGTATTTTTCCACTGTATATCTGATACTCTTAAGTCCAAATCCATGATTTCCCTTATCAGCCTTGGACGTAACAGGGTAACCATTTTTAATTGTTATAGTGTTTTCGCAATAGTTATTTATCTGGATCAGTATAAAATTCTTTTTCTGGGAAAGAGATAGATGAATAAGCCTCTTCTCAGGATCCTCTATAAGAGCCACACTCTCAATTGCATTATCAAGGGCATTACCAAAAATGGTACAAATGTCCGCCACATGCATAAATTCCAGAATATCGCCATCTGCAACGCAGGTTATCTTGATGTTATTGGCCCTGCAGTTCATCATCTTTCCGGCAATCAGAGTATCAAGCACACTATTTCCAGTCTCCAGCTCTGGGCTGTAGGATTCAAGCTCCTGTTCCAGGGAATCAATCCACTTTTTGCGCTCCTCATCGCTCATCTCAGCGCGAAGCCCCGCGATCTGGTGCTTTAGGTCGTGATACTTCATATTGATAACTTCAAAGGTAGACTGGTAGTTTCTGTACTTGTCGTACTGGGCCTTCAGCATTGCGTGGATATTCCGCAGCTCTTTTTCCGCAAGAAGTTCGCAGATACGGCTCTGATATACATAAAGAATCATGATGCCTGCTATATCCACGAGGGTTCTTATGTAAAAGATATCTGCCTCAAGTCCTGCAGAAAATGGGGTATTCCTAAATACAAAGCTAAGGTTACTAAAGGCAAACACTACTGCGGCTATGGCAATTGCAGCCCACAGCTCTCTTCCATTTATCTCAAGCTGGAAGACTCCCCTGGTTATACCAATCTCCATATAATGGGCCCAGGTAAAAACAAGAGTGTAGACTCCCACAAGTATCAAAATCTGGACTAGTATCGAATCCGTCATGTTCCTGATAAAGTATGCAAGCTGCCACTCAAGGGAGGCGGCCAATTCCGCCAAAAGAAAGGCTCTTGCACAGTAATAACCTATGACATTTCTGCTATCATCGCAGCAAAAAGCCATATAGGCATACATAAGCCCCACAGCAATCAGCATGCAGGGAATCCAGAATACTACAGGAAGCCCCTTAGTCAGTACCAGAAACATGCTCTGAACCACAAGTGCCAGGATAGTAACCAAAATGAAGTCCTCATTTTTGACTTTTCTTTTCATCACAAGGCAATAGGTCAGGCAGGCCAGCCACTCAGCCAGGGCCGTGTATATTCTAGGAATGTCTTCGAAAAAAATTTCCATACTATTTACCAATAAACATCAGGCCAGAGATGCCATGTAGTCTGTAAGTGCAGACATGAAGTCATTTTTCCTTGATCTGCTGATAAGTAGCTTCTTGCCAGCAATGATGCAGCTTCCATTCTCCACTCCGTCTACAAACTTAAGATTCACAAGATAGCCCTTGTTGCTCCTAAAGAAATTGTATCCTGAGAGCTGTTCCTCAAAGTCGCCAATCTTGGCTCTTATTGTAAACTCTCCGCCTGTAGTGTAGAAATTGAGGTTGTGCCCCTCGCTTTCTATATAAAAAATGTTGTCGATATCCAGCTTTTTTACCCCTGAGGGCATATCCACGGTGATAATCTTGGAAGTTGGCTTTTTTATCTTGCCGACAGCTCTTCCAAGTTTCTGTGAAAAAGCAAAATAGCTAACTGGCTTAAGGACATAGTCCATGGCGTCAACCTGATAGCCCCTTATGGCATAGTTGGTCATGTTTGTGATAAACATAATGACTACATCACTATCAAGCTTTCTGATCTCCTCTGCTGCAGTCATGCCGTCCATAAGCTTCATCTCAATATCCATAAGGATAATGTCGAACTGCCCCTTATATCCGTTAGTGATCTCATCCCCATCAGAAAATCTTGTAATCTTGAAATAATTACCGCTCTCGGACTGGAATCTGTTTATGTATTCTGTAAGCTGTGCTGCGTATGAATCCTCGTCCTCAACAATTGCAAGCTGAATCATATCTGTTCTCCCGGATGAATACAGGTCTTTTACCTGGTCTTACTTGTTCATGAAGGTGCGCACGTTGATCCCGTTTACTTCTATGTGATCATCCACTGCGATCACCAGGCACTGTCTGCCATCGACAATTCTTGATTCCACAAGATCTGTCCTGTCTGGCTTGACCTTGATCACCACATCTGGAGTCTCTATATCAAACTTCTTGGTATTGGCTATATTGCTGGCAAGTAGAGGAAAATCCTCATCTCCTGCGCATTTCACATAATTCTCGTCAAAATAGTCAAGTCTGTCCTGAGCTACACCGCTGTCCTGAAGAAGCTGCTTGACGTCTTCCTTTTTAAGCTCGAGAGGCTCCGGATCGCCCTCGTGGTCTTCTATCATCTCATTCAAATTATCATGAATGTTCTTCATGATGTCGTAGTCTGCCTCTTCGCCTATGGTGTTCTGAACTACAGCATCGAAGATGTCCTTCTGCTCAGGCGCTGAGATAGGTGCTCTTCCGCCAAACATTGCCTCAACAAACTCTGGCTGAAGGTCATCAGGCTTCTTTGTGAAATAGAGCATGTTGTGGATATCTGTATCTCTTTCTATAAAGGCTGGGAAAAGAAATCCCTTTGTAGGGCCTTCTACAATCCAGTCACGGAATCTGTCTTCAATGACGTTCTTGCTCTCGTTGTAGCCAAGTCCTGCCTTGGAGAGCTTGACCGGGCAGATGCTGCAGAGAATGTAATCATAAATCTTCTCAGATGCATCCTCCATCTCAATTCCATCCCTTGTGATACCTGGAATGTCGTAAACTGCGTGAACAAGAATAATATAATAGTTCTCGCCATTTACATAGTTGGCGATGATCTTGTCATAGAACTCATCCACAAGCTCATCGTCCTCGAGTCTTGAATTTCTAAGAGTTAAAAGAAAATCTTGAGTCCCTCCTGGCTTCTCCTGGTCTAGAGGGAACTCAAGACTAATTAGGTTCTTGCCAAAAGTGCCTGCAAGTGTATGCTGGAAAATGTCCAGATATTTGAACATTTCTTCCTCTGGAATCTGTCCAAAGGCCTTTCTAAAGGTAAGTCTCTTGTTCTTTTCGTGATCAACATAACATCCGCAAATGTGATCTATAGTACATCTGTCTGGTGTAAACTGTTTCTTGATTTCTAATGTTTCTGCCTTATTCATTTTGAGTGTTATTTTCCTTTATCCATGAATTTTTGGCACATATCCACTGCGAACTGCACCGGATACAATTGTACCATGACGGAATCAATAAGGTCACCTATTGTCATCCTAAAAGCTATTTTAACAAATTTATCGTAAGTAGTATCAAACATTTTTTCGAATACTTTTATACTCTCAACATCAATCTGGTTAACAACAGGAGTGCTGATATCGGTAGCAATTCCAAGCATTGAAGATAAAGATGTGGCACTTGTGCCCATCATCTGGTTCATGGCTTCTGAAGCTGCAGAAAGATGAAGTTCTGTGATTTCTCCGGAAGTATTGGTGCCATCGCCACCCATCATAAGATCTGTCATGACTTTTACGTCATTCTCTTTTAACACAAGCACGTTGTTTCCTTCAAGGCCCTTGACGTAATGGATCTGCACAAAAATACAGGTTTTCTCATAATCATCGAGAGCTTCGCTTCTTTTGATCAGCTTAACATTAGGGGTAGTGATATCAACTTTTCTGTTCACCATCATGCTAAGCGTGGTGGCAGAGTTACCCATGCTGATATTTGCTATCTCACCTATGATATCAATCTGTTCCTGAGTTAAATTTAATTCTTCCAAAATCAGTACCTCCTGCGGCTTAACTGTAGAAAAATTCTAATCTTATTTTAACTTTCCCAGGTGCTTTTTGTAAATGTTTTTTACGCTATATAGATAAAGCTTTATTGTTTTTTTATATTTTTCTGACAATCATTTGGTGAGCATCTTCGTGAGTGACGTGAGCGTTTGTGAGTGTTTTGTGTGATTTTAGTGAATTTTTGTGATTATTTAATAATATTTTAAGTGATTAATTGTGATTATTTTTGATTGATAATGATTGCGTATGATGTTATCATGCAATTAGAGTTCAAATTATATACGTGGTCATCACAATCTTTTTTTCCATATATATTCATAATGATCAGAGGGGAACAATATGCTTACTCAGGAAAGACGGGATTTAATTGTTGCACTTATAAATGAAAGAAATGTTGTAACAGTGGCTGAGCTTATGGAGGAGTTTGATGCCTCCGCAGCTACCATCAGAAGAGATCTTACTGCTCTTCATGACGACAAGAAGATTGTTAAGGTCTTTGGCGGCGCAACATCCATAATCGATCAGGATGTGAACACTACAGAGCCTACAGTTTTAGCTAAATCTGTGCTCAACACTCAGGAGAAAGAGGCTATCAGCAAATATGCTGCTTCATTAATAAATGATGACGACTTTGTTTATATCGACTCAGGTACCACTACTCTGGAAATGATCAAATATATCACCAATACCAAGGCCAAGTACATCACAAACGGCATTGTTCATGCCAAGAAGCTTTTGGAAAAGGGCCTTAGCACCATGATAATTGGCGGAAGATGCAAGCCTACAACCGAGGCCATAATCGGTCCTGACTGTATCGAAGGCATCAGCAAGTACCACTTCACCAAGGCTTTCATGGGCACAAACGGGATTTCACTTCACGCAGGCTACACTACTCCTGATGTGGATGAAGCCCTGGTCAAGCAGGAAGCTGTCAAGCACGCCTACGTTTCCTACATACTGGCGGACCATACCAAATTTGGCAAGGTAAGTTCAGTAACTTTTGCAGAGATACCTAACTGCTGCATCATCACAGACAAAGAGCCTAATAAGAACTACAGCAGTAAAACAATCATAAAAAATGTAAATGATGGAGAGAAATTATGATCTACACTATTACCTTTAATCCAGCAATTGACTATGTTGTAAGGATGGGCTCAGAGCTCCTTCCAGGAATGACCAACAGGTCTGACTCCGAGGAATGCTACTTTGGTGGCAAGGGCATCAATGTTTCAACAATTCTCAAGAACCTTGGGCTTGAGAACACAGCTCTTGGCTTTGTAGCTGGTTTCACTGGAAAGGCCATCGCTGCTGATGTAGAGAGAAAAGGCATCAAGGCTAATTTCATCGAGCTTCCTGAAGGAATCTCAAGAATCAACGTCAAGATAAAGGGCGCTGCTGAAACAGAGATAAATGCCCAGGGCCCCAAGATTCCACAGAGCGCACAGGATGAACTTTTTAAGCAGCTCGATGCTCTTAAGGACGGAGATATTCTGATTCTGGCAGGCAGCATTCCAAGCTCTCTTCCAAGTGATGTATATGAGAAGATCCTTGCTAAACTCTCTGACAAGAAGATTGATGTTGTTGTAGATGCTACCAAAGATCTTTTAAAGAACGTTCTTAAGTATCATCCATTCCTTATAAAGCCCAATAATCATGAGCTTGGAGAGATGTTTGATACAGTTTTAAAAACTGATGATGAGATTGAAGCTCATGCCAAGAAGCTCCAGGAGATGGGTGCCAGAAATGTTCTTATTTCCATGGCTGGCGATGGAGCAATGCTCATTACAGAAACTGGTGAGAAGCACAGAGTTGGCGTTCCAAAGGGACAGGTCAGAAACTCAGTTGGCGCAGGCGATTCAATGGTTGCTGGCTTTGTTGCAGGTTACCTTGAGAATCACGATTACAGTCAGGCTCTCAAGATGGGAACAGCTGCAGGAAGTGCCACTGCTTTTTCCGATGATCTTGCAACTGGCGAAGCTATCAGAGAGCTCTACGCCAAGCTGTGATCACAAATATAATTGAGTAGATGATTACTCTTTATATATAGCTATAAAAAGAAGGTATATATTGGGACAACCAACAAAGGAGGGACTATGAAAATAACAGATTTACTCAAAAAAGATGGCATCAATCTGAAAGTCAGCGCTGCTGATCAGAATGCTGCTATTGATGCACTCATTGAGTTGCATGAAAAGGTTGGAAACTTAAACAATGTTTCTGCTTTCAAAAAGGCAATCCTTGCAAGAGAGGAAAAGGGCTCAACAGCAATTGGCATGGGAATCGCAGTTCCACACGGTAAGTCATTTGCAGTAGCCAAGGCTGGTGTTACAGCCATCACAATTCCAGAGGGTATCGACTACAAGTCCCTCGATGGAAATCCTAGCAAACTGTTCTTCATGATCGCAGCTCCTGATACTGCTGCTGACACACATCTTGAAGTTCTGTCCAAGCTTATGACACTTCTTATGGACAGCTCTTTTGCTAAAAAACTTATCGAGGCTAATACTCCAGATGAGTTTCTTTCAATAATCGATGCTAAAGAGGCTGAGAAAGACAAGGAAGAGGCAGAAAAGAAAGCCGCTGCTGCTCCAGCTAAGGCTCCTTCAAGCAAAAAGCTTTTAGGCGTAACAGCCTGCCCTACAGGTATCGCACATACATTCATGGCTGCTGAAGCTCTTGAACTTAAGGCTAAAGAGATGGGTCTTTCAATCAAGGTTGAAAAAGACGGATCTGCAGGTGCCAAGGATGTCCTCACAGCTGATGAAATTGCTGCAGCTGATGCAATCATCATTGCCTGTGACAAGAATATCGATATGGAGAGATTCGATGGTAAGGAAGTTATCATTACTTCTACCAAGGAAGCTATCCACAATCCAGAGGGTCTTATCAAGAAGGCCAGCGAAGAAAAGCTTGAAGTATATCACTTCACTGGAACAAAATCAGCTTCTATGAGTTCTGCTGCTGATGAAACACTTGGAAGAAAGTTCTACAAGCACCTTATGAACGGTGTTTCACATATGCTTCCATTCGTTATTGGCGGCGGTATCCTGATCGCGCTTGCATTCCTTGTTGATACAGTCGCAGGATATGGTGCAACTGGTGGCGGTAACTTCGGTAACATGCTTCCACTTTCATCTTTCCTTAAGTATGTTGGCGGCCTTGCAATGGGTCTCATGGTTCCTGTACTTGCTGGATACATTGCTTACTCAATTGCTGACAGACCTGGTCTTGCAGTTGGTTTTGTAGGTGGTATGCTGGCTTCCAGCGGTAATGCAGCTCTTTTCTCAGGTGATAGTCCAGCATTCCCTTGGGTTACAAGGCTTATGGGCGAAGGTACTCCACTTGATGGATTTAACACATTTATTGGAAACTTCGCATTTACAAGTAACGGCGCTACAGTATCAGGTTTCCTTGGTGGTATCGCAGCTGGTTTCCTTGCAGGTGGAATCATTCTCGTTCTCAAGAAGCTGACAGCTGGATTTCCTAAGTCACTTGAAGGAATCAAGCCAGTACTTATTTATCCACTTTGCGGCATATTTATCATCGGCGTTTTGATGAGCTTTATCCTTAACCCAATCATCGGTCTTATCAATGTAGGACTTAGCAGCATGCTTACAGCACTTCAGGCAGCTAATCTCATTGCAGTTCTGGGACTTATCCTGGGCGCTATGATGGCTATAGATATGGGCGGCCCTATCAACAAGGCAGCTTATGTATTTGGAACAGGTATGCTGGGAACAGCACAGGTACTCATGGAGAAGGGCGCAGAAGCTAATGACCCTGCAGTAGTTGCCTGCTACATCGCAATGGCATCCATCATGGTAGGTGGTATGGTTCCTCCAGTTGGTATCGCTATCGCATGTAAACTCTTCCCTTCAAAGTTCACAGAATCTGAGAGGGAAACCTGGATCACAAATATCGTAATGGGAAGTTCATTCATTACTGAGGGCGCTATCCCATTTGCAGCAGCCGATCCTGCACATGTAATTCCATGTACTCTTGTAGGTTCAGGTATTGCCGGTCTTCTTTCAGCAATCTTTGGATGCACACTTATGGCTCCTCACGGCGGAGTATTCGTATTCGCAACCGTAGGCAAATGGCCACTCTACATCCTTGCATGGCTGATTGGATCATTTATCACTGCTGTTATGCTTGGTCTTATTAAAAAGCCAGTTAACAAATAAATTATAAAAACCATTCCCAGAGGGTTATTATGCCTTCTGGGAAATTGGTGCTTTACTAGAGAGGAAAAGAAATTATGGTATCACAGAAAATCACAGTAACTAACGAACAGGGAATGCACATGCGTCCAGCAAGTCTCTTTTGCCAGACAGTGACTCCTTTTGCAAGCGATGTAAAGGTTGTTTTCAACGGAACAAGCTATGATGCTAAGAGCGTTATGATGCTCATGAGCGCTTGCATCAAGTGCGGCTCTGAAATCGAGATCGTATGCGATGGTCCTGACGAAGCAGATGCCCTCAAGAAGGCTGTTGAGCTTGTTGAGAGCGGACTTGGTGACTGAGCTTCAGTCGAGTTGGTAATGGCTACCCGGTAGTGTGTGAATGGCTACCCGGTAGTCCGGAAGTGACTGCAGTGGTATATGTATGTCTCTCATAGTGCTAAGCATTTCGCAAAGCCCAGAGAAATAATCTCTGCGTGCACAGGCACTTGAGATTATTTGGTCTTTGCTACATAGCACTAAAATCGATCCATACATATACCACTTGCAGTCATTCCTCATATATGGAGTAACCTTCTATTGTAAACTGCAAAGTTCTAACATATGCCTTTACATATTGCCTGGTTAGCTTTATCAATTATCGCCAGGTTTATCTGACAACAACACAACATATGTCAATTTAGGCAAGTAATAGAGTCTACTTATTAGGTGACAATAGACTGCTAACAGCGTCTAATGGTAAATAAAAAGTTCAGTACATTTTAGACAAGAAATAAGATATGGAGGAAGAAAATGCACAAAGGAATTGCAGCATCACGTGGCATAGGAATTGGTAGCGTTTGTGTCATAAAGGAACACGACCTTAGCTTTGAAAAGAAAAAAATCGAGGACACAGCTGCTGAGAAGGAGCGATTCAATAAGGCGCTTGATGAGTTCAAGGCTGAAACAACTGCCATGGCTGAGGATATCAGAAAAAGGATTGGCCCCAAGGAAGCAGAAATCCTTGAAGGTCACCTGGTTATGGCGTCAGACCCTTCAATGTCAGGCGAAATGCTCAAGATGATCGATGCCGGTCAGTGCGCTGAAGCGGCTGTTGAGGCAGTCTGTGATATGTTCATAGGCATGTTCTCACAGATGGATGACGAGATGATGAAGCAGCGTGCTTCTGACATTAGCGATATCAAGATCAGCCTTTTAAAGCTTCTCTTGGGCATCAAGGATATTGATATCAGCAAGGTGCCAAAGGGTACAGTTCTGGCCTGCAAGGATCTTACTCCTTCTATGACTTCCCAGATCAACAAAGACAATGTATCTGGTATCATCACAGAGGTTGGAGGCAAGACTTCCCACTCTGCTATTCTTGCAAGAGCCCTTGAGATTCCTGCTGTTTTATCTGTTCCTGATATCACAAGTCTTGTTAAGGACAAGGATACAGCTATTATTGATGGAACTGAGGGTATTGTATACATCAATCCTGAGGGAGATGTTTTATCCCAGTATATAATCAAGCGAGAAGATTTCATCCGCAAGCAGTCTGAGCTTAAGGGATTCCTTGGCAAAGAAACACTTACAGCTGATGGCAACAGTGTTGAACTGTTCTGCAATATCGGTACACCCAAGGATGCTAAAAAGGCTCTTGAGTGTGACGGCGAAGGCATAGGTCTTTTCCGTTCAGAATTCCTGTTTATGGATTCCAATCATCAGCCATCTGAGGAAGAACAGTTTGCAGCTTACAAGGAAGCTGCCCAGACCATGGGTGGCAAGCCTGTTATTATCAGAACTCTTGATGTTGGCGGCGACAAGGATATTCCTTACCTTAACATCAAGAAGGAAGAAAATCCTTTCCTGGGCTACAGAGCTGTCAGATACTGCCTTGGCAACAAGGATAGCTATAATTTGCAGCTCAGGGCTATTGTGAGAGCCAGCGCCTTTGGTAAGGTGAAGATCATGCTTCCTCTTGTTACCTGCGTAGACGAGCTCCGCGCAGTTAAGGACATGATTGCTGATATCAAGAAAGACTTCGATGCAAATGGAATCGCCTATGACAAGGATATTGAAGTTGGCTGCATGATCGAGACTCCTGCTGCCTCACTTATAGCTGATATTCTTGCTAAGGAGGCTGATTTCTTCTCAATTGGAACAAATGACCTTACTCAGTACACTATGAGTGTAGACCGAGGAAATGCTGATGTAGCTTATCTTTATTCTACATTCCAGCCATCCGTCCTTCGCAGCATCAAGCACATCATAGAATGTGGCCGCAAGGAAGGCATTCCTGTCGGAATGTGTGGAGAAGCCGCTGCTGATCCGCTTATGATTCCTCTTCTTATTTCATTTGGACTTACAGAGTTTAGTGTTAACCCTGTTCTGGTACTCACTGCCCGCTGTATCATCTCCAAGTGGAGCAAGGCTGAAGCTGATGAGCTTGCAGATAAGGTTATGAGCCTTACTACAGAGGCTGAGATCGTAGCTGCACTTAAGGAAGCTTCTAAGGAATAAATTGTGTTAGATGGCTTGATTAGCTTGGCTAATTTATGAATTGTATATTAGTGTATATTTTGGCTGCCGCACTGTGAATTCACAGTGTGGCAGCTTTTTTCTATGCTGGCATGGGTTTAATATAGCTTCTGTGATGCATAGTTTGTTTTTCTATTTCTTCTGCATTACATATTGCAGAGCATTTCAAGCAAAACAAGACTTTTTAATTAAATTGCATGAATTGTAATTGGTATTACCCTCGTAGTGTTACGTAATACTTATATGCAAATTTATCTTGCTTCGGTATTACTCCTCTGGCGCTAGGTAATATCAATAGCAAGGAATTCTTGTATAAAGGTATTATCTGCGTAGGCTCGCGTAATACCTTTTTGCAAGTTTATCTTGCTTTAGTATTACTACCCTGGCGCTAGGTAATATCAATAGCAAGGAATTCTAGTATAAAGGTATTATCTGCATAGGCTCGCGTAATACCTTTTTGCAAGTTTATCTTGCTTTGGTATTACTACCCTGGCGCTATGTAATAACAAGAGCAAAAAATCTTGTATAAAGGTATTACCCGCGTAGTGCTGCGTAATACCTTTTGCAAATAAAAAGAGCATAAGGTTCTTATTCTAACAAAACCTTACGCTCTCAATCATTTATTATCTTAGTTATTCTTTATTCACTATTATTTCTAACAGCTTCTAAATTTGTATTTTTCAAATATTCTTATATTCTATTGTTTCTAAATCTATATGGTTAATGGTTAAAGCTCATATCACAATCATCTAATCATCTCATACTGCGGAGCATTTCGATTGCTGTCTGAGGACGTCTCTCCTCATGAGTATCGCTTGAGTAATCATATTTAGCAAGAAGTTTCTCTCGCATCTCCTCAGGGTGATTATATAATTGATCCATAAGTCTATCAAAGACCAGTTTGTATTCTCCCATATTATTGCCTCCTACCGTGCCGAGCTGCCAAACTAGTTATCAAGTTGGTATTATGAAACATACTGCCAATCTTATCTGATCAGAATAAGTAAAATGATCATACTATCCAACACATCTAGTTATAAGCAGTCCCACGAACATGCTGTCCCACTCATCTAGTAATAATCGGTACTACGTACATAAAAACTACTGTTAATTCACGCTAGCGCTTAACATCGTAACCGATTAATCGAAGGAATGCAATGGAAAATATCACAATAATCTGTGAAAAAATTGTGTCCACTTGTGCACAATTTAGTTTCACAAGTGGACACAAATTTTGATTTAAAACATCAGATGTCTTCAGCCTTTACGCCTGCTGTTCTGATAATGAATTTAACGCTGCAATCCTCTTCGTCACTTGCTCCAGCAAATGATGTATATTCTGTACCAGCTTCCTTAATAGCGGTGAGCTTGTCAACGAAATCTGTAAGATCTCCATCAAATGCTTCGTAAAGCTTCTTGATACCTTCCTGATCAAGCTTTGTAATACCATCAAGAAGTTCCTGAACGCCAGCATCAACCTTGCCGATACCTTCGTCAAGTTTACCAGCACCGTCATCGAGGTCCTTAGCACCATTCATAAGTTCTGTAGCACCATTATCAAGTGTTCCGGCACCAGTGTTGAGCTCATCAGCGCCACTCTTAAGATCCTTGGCACCTGTAGCAAGCTTATCAGCGCCATCCTTGAGCTGTGCTGCACCAGAATCAAGCTGTGCTGCGCCATCGCTAACCTGCTTAGCGCCGCCGTTAAGCTTGTCATTATTGGCTACAAGCTGATCTGTTCCAGCCTTGATCTGTTTAGCACCTGCATTAACCTGCTCTACGCCTTCTGAAAGACCAGTTACATGTGTGCCGTCAGGCATATTATATCCATCTATACCAGCCTTAAGCTGTGTAGCACCTGTATTAAGTTCCTGAGCTCCAGCATTTAACTTAGCTACGCCTCCCTGAAGGTCAATTAGTTTCTGCTTAGTGAGGTCAAGCTTCTTATCAAAAGTAATACCATATGCTTTTTCCTGATCAGTAACAAATGCATCAAATGAAGCAAGAGTATCATTTACAAATGTAAGTGTCTCAGAAACTGCGTTCTTTGTTGCCTTTGTAGCAGCAAGTGTAGCTGAATATGTGCTGATATCACTAACTCTGCTTGCCACCTCCTGCTGAACTCTCGTTGTAACTTCAGCCTTTACAGTTTCCTCCATCTTAGCTGCAGCTGCTGCCTCATATTTTTTAACAGCTTCTTCAAGCTTCTCCTGTACAAGCTTATCAACCATATCATCTACATCTTTCTGAGAATAAATTTTCTCATCAGACCCTGTATCTGTATCTGAAGCTGCAGAATCAGCTTTTGGAGTTGCCTCATCCTTTATTTCAACTGATGCACTAGCATTATTCGCAGCTGTTGCTGCTGTTGTGGTTGCTGCTGTTGTAGTTCCTGTCGCTGCAGCTGGTGAACCTGCTGCGTCTGCTGGCGCTGCCTCCTGCTGCCCAGATGTCTCTTCCTTGTTCTCAGCTGGTGCATTAGAAGGTGTACTTTCAGTTGCTCCAGAAGTAGCCGCACCTGATGCTGCTGAAGTATCTACTACATTTTCTGTAGAAGACTTTGAATCAGGATTTGTAATTTCTCCAGAAACAACTTCACTCTCAGCATTTTCAGATCCTGCAGGCTCCTGATGCACTTCACCACTTTGCTGCCCAGCAAGTGCAGCAAGTCCTGCATCTCTTACACGAACTGCGTCCTCTGCGCTTTGTATCTTACCACCTGACAATTGAGTAAGCGTTGGTACAAGTGCATTTGGACAAGCCACACCAGGTGTAGTCAAAAATCCTTCAACTGCATTAAGACCTTCAACGGTAGTATTAAGTTCTGTCTGCTTGGCCTCCAGAGCAGTTTTCTTTGCAGAAATCATATCAAGAGCACTTGAAAGCTGTGATAACTGGCTAACCCCATTATTCAATTCTTCAGTTCCTGCAGCCAACTGACCTGCTCCAGCCTGAAGCTTAGCAGCGCCAGCAGAAACCTTGCCGGTACCAGTTACAAGAGTTTCTGTTCCGTTTGAAAGCATTGTTGCTCCTGCATTTACCTTACTTACACCGCTTGTATAAGAAGAAACGCCATCTGTGAGGGTCTTGGAGCCGTCTGCAAGTTTACCTGTGCCGTCCTTTAATGTGCCTGTGCCGTTTGCAAGAGTGCCGGCGCCGTCAGAGAGCTGGCCTGCTCCGGTTGCAAGTTTGCCTGTGCCATCAGAGAGCTTTGTTGTGCCATCCTTTAACTCTTTTGTGCCGTCATAGAGTTTACCTGTGCCGTCCTTAAGTTCCTTGGAACCTTCAGCGAGCTTGCCTGTGCCATCCTTAAGAGTGCCAGCGCCCTCTACGAGTTTGGTTGAACCATCATTAAGTTCTCCCATATCATCCTTGAGGTCGTCAATCTTACTTGAATCAGCCATGTCCATGGCGCCGAAGTCTGAAAGGATATCGGAGCTTGCCATTGTGATTGTCATGCCAAGTTCGAAATCTGTTGTATCTGCTGTGATTTCAAAAGAGTTTGAGAGCTTACCCTTAATTTCTTCTGAATCCTCAAGTTCATCCCACTTTTCATCTGAAATATCAAGACTCTCCTTAAGTCCTGGAAGGGCAACACCCATAACAATGTAGTTGTTTCCTTCTGAAATAATCTTACCATTTGAAATCTCAACGTTTGAAAACTTGTCAGAATCAAGCATCATTCCAGAAACCATTGCAAATGGTGTATAGACTTCAATGTCCTTGCCATCTACGTTTACTGTCTGCTTGGACTTATTCTCATACTCGAAGCGGATTGTAACTTTACCGCTCTTGCCTGCAAGCTCTGATGGAGAAATCTCTTTTCCATCAAGAGTGTATGTGATCTTCATGTCTACAGGAAGTTCCTTGTCTGTAGTTCCCTGATAGTAGATATCTGATCCTTCAGCGTCCCATGTAACTGTTCCGTCGCCGTTCTCAGTATATGTCTCTGAACCCTTAACATTTACAATGTCGTGAAGCTCTGTAGTGTCGGACAATTCTGCGCTCTGCTCAGCGTTCTTGAGCCACTCACTTACGATAACGTCGTTGACTGCGCCGTTTGCATCTGCTGTGACATAAACTGTCTCAACCTTGCCTGCTTCCCCGATAGCGCCTAGCGCTGATGCACTATTTGCAAGGCTCTTTTCAAGCTGCTGTTCCTGAGCTGTTTCAACTACAGCTGTAGCCTGTCCATTTTCTGTAGTTGCTGTATTTGATCCGCATGCTACAGTCAGAACTGCCATCATGCAAGCCATAATTACTGAAACTGATCTTAAAAGATTCTTTCTTACCATAACTCTCCTCTTTTCCGCCCGCAGTGGGCATATTTATTATTTTCCTTTAAGCCGCCTTGTGGAAGTGAAGGATGTGATGTCCGCCATCGTGTGGATGAGGCTTTATCGCATCTTTGTTCATACCAAAGGTTGTTCTTACTATCAAACCATCAAAGAGCATATACATTGCCGGAAGTACCAGAATTACTGTAAACATGCTGACTATAGCGCCTCTGGCCATAAGGTTACAAAGTGAACCGATCATATCGATACTAGAGATAAGGCCTACACCGAAGGTTGCAGCAAAGAAACTAAGCGCACTGACAATTACTGACTTCATGCTGGTTGAAAGAGCTATAAGTGTTGCCTCTTTCTTGTCGTGGCCGTTATTTCTTTCACCTAGATATCTGGTAGTCATAAGGATTGCGTAGTCAACTGTTGCGCCCAGCTGGATTGTGCCGATTACTACAGATGAAATGAAAGGAATTGTAGTATGAGTGTAGTACGGCAGTCCCATGTTTACGAAGATTGCAAACTCGATTACAGCAACCAGGATAAATGGCAGTGATACTGATTTAAGTACAAACGCGATGATCAGGAAAACAAGTCCAATTGAAACCATGTTAACTACCTGGAAATCGTGGTTTGTGATATTGATAAGGTCCTTGGTACAAGGCGCCTCACCTACTACCATTGCTGTAGGATCGTAGGATTTAACGATTCTATCTATAGTTGTTATCTGATTGTTGATCTCATCAGAAGCAATCTTATAATCTGTTGTCAAAAGAACCATCTTCCACTGGTCACTCTCAAGCTTTGAGAGGGCATCTTCTGGAATAAACTCTCTTGGAATAGAAGGTCCTATAAGAGAATCTGCGCTGAGAACTGAGATAATACCGTCGGTTTCCTTTATCTCTTTTAACATCTGGTTCATTGATGCGCTGTCCAGATTCTTGTCCACAAGGAGCATATATGCTGAATTCATCTCAAACTTCTCATCTACCTCATTGGCGCCCTGCACGCTTTCAAGGGTATCTGGAAGTGTCTGAGTAAGGTCGTAATAAACGCTGGTGTGGTTGTTTCCGTAAATTGCTGGTGTCAAAAGAGCCAGGAAAATAAGGAAGAATGCCAGATAGTGCTTGGATACAAACTTAGGAATCTTAACGAACTCAGGCATTAGTGGTTTATGTTTGGTCTTTTCAATAAGGTTATCAAATACAAGGATCATGCTAGGAAGGATTGTAACGCATCCGATAACGCCGAATACAACGCCCTTAGCCATTACAACGCCCAAGTCAAGTCCCAGTGTAAAGCTCATAAAGCAAAGTGCCACGAAACCTGCGATTGTTGTGATGGAGCTACCAATTACTGATGTGAAGGTTGCTGAAATAGCCTTGGCCATAGCGTCCTTCTTGTCATCGTTATGCTGGAGTTCTTCCTGATAGCTGTGCCACAGGAAAATTGAGTAGTCCAGTGTAACACCCAGCTGAAGTACTGCTGACAGGGACTGTGTTATGAAGGAAATCTCACCCTTGAAAACATTGGTTCCCATATTGTAAACGATTGCCATTCCTATACTAAGAAGGAAGAATAATGGGATCAGGTAGGAATCCATTGTAAGTGAAAGGACTATAACAGCCAGAAGTACTGCGATTCCTACGTAGATAGGAGTCTCTTTTTCTGCCATATTCTTGGTATCTGTAACAATGGCGCTCATGCCACTCATAAAGCATTGTTTATTGGAAATCTTTCTGATGTCCTCGATTGCCTGCATGGTTCCATCTGATGATGTACCTTCGTCGAATACGATGAACATCATTGTAGCATCGCCTGAATTAAAGGCCTTCTCTACGTCCTCAGGAAGCATTTCCATAGGAACTGACAGGTCCATAACTGAGTCATACCAGAGAACATCTGCCACATGATCTACTTTTTCAATTTTGGATTTGAGAGTCGCAACGTCCTTCTCCTCCATGCCTTCTGCCACATACAGGACAAAAGAGCCAGTTCCAAACTGGTCAAGCAGAATGTCCTGCCCCTGCATGGTCTCAATATCCCCTGGCAGATATGTCAGGATATCGTAATTGACCCTTGTGTTAAAGTACCCGATTGCTGATGGCACCAGAAGTGCAAATGCAACGATCAGGATCACAAATCTTAGCTTTACAATAAGATGTGAAAGCTTATTCATAACATTTCCTCCTCTTTTAAATATGAATTCAGCCCCTCACTATATGAGCAATAGGCTAAAATATTGTTAAAACATAAAATTGACCAACGGTCATTTTTCTGCTATATTTGGTATACCACAAAAAATGACCAACGGTCAATATTTTGGAAATAAAATTTTTTACCCACTTTTGCATTTGTGGGTAAAAGGCTTTGAAAGCCGCATAAAACGTGTGAAATTTTAATTCGCTTTTTTATTTTTTCTGATATAATCCTATAAGAAAGGTAATAAAAATGATCGTAAAAGAAACTGAGAGTATAGAAAAATTAAAGAAGAAAACTACCAGTAAAACTGGCGCCAGTAAGAAGACATACGACAGAAATGCCAAGAAAAGAGAGTCTAATAAAAAGGCCAAATTTGAAAGTCTCTTGAATTCATCTTTCGAGCTCTTTACTTCTCAAGGTATCAACATGACTTCCATTCAGGACATAGTCAATAAAGCCGGAGTTGCCAAGGGCACTTTTTATCTGTATTTCAAGGACAAACACGACCTTAGGGACTTTCTTATTGCCCACAAATCAAGTCAGCTCTTTATGCAGGCTTATGCTGAGCTTCAAAAGGCCAATATCACAGTCTTCGAAGACAGACTTGTCTTTTTAATGGACCACGTCCTTGACGAGCTTGCCAATAATAAAGGGCTCCTTATGTTCATCTACAAGGACCTGTCCTGGGCAGTATTTAAAAAAGCCCTCACCACCCCTTTAGGCAGTGAGGACATTGACTTTGGAGAAGTCTACCGCAAAATGGTAGAAGAATCCGGTGTTAAGTTTAAAGATCCTGAGGTCATGCTGTTCATGATCATAGAGCTGGTCGGATCCACAGGCTATAGCTCTATTATATACGGTGACCCTATTTCTCTTGAGGAGCTAAAGCCCCATCTAGCTGATACTGTACGCAACATAGTTGGACAGTTCACTCTTAATTGATAGATGCTGCATTGGAGATATCAACAGGAGCAAATGGCACCCATACATATTTAAGGTCTTCTGTTGCTCCTTCCACTGTGCTGAGGTCTCCGCCGCTTCCCATAACGGCTGCAGCGCTTACAGCAGCTGCTCCTTGTCCCTTAGCATCCTGAAGCACGGTAAAAGACATCTCTCCTGCCAGAATTGATGCGCAGCCATCAGCTGTAGCATCTACGCCACATACAGGAATCTTACTGCAATCCAGTCCATATTGCTTAAGTCCCTCTACAGCTCCAAGGGCCATTGTATCGTTATTGCAGAAAATAACGTCTACATTCTGGCCAGTTTTCATGAAGATACCAAATTTTTCTTTTGCCTCTGCATCAGACCAGTTGGCTGTATCCACAAACACGTAATTAGCATCGCAGCCGCCTTTTTTAAGAATCTGCTTAACTGATTTTGTTCTGTTAATAGTAGCAGAATGTCCTATTTCTCCTTCAAATATCATAACGTCCAAAGACTTGGGATTTCCGAACTTTTTAAGTATATATTCGGCCTGATACTGGCCTGCCTGATACTCGTCAGATCCAACATAGATATATTTGCCACCTTCAAGATGCGCATCATCTGGCTGGGCATTAACATAAACAATTGGAAGTCCATTGGCTGCACCATTCATCTGAAGCGCAGTTGCGGCGTCGCAGGCCCTTAAGATAATTGCTGTATAGCCGGAAGCCTTGGCATTTGCTACTTGCTGGGACTCAAACTCAGCATCTCCGCCTGTTTCAACCATATCAAGAGCTATTCCCTGGTTCTTGGCTGCTGCTACAATTGCATCAGAAAGAGTTGCTCTAAAAGTATCATCGGTATCCGTCATTAGAAAGAGGATTTTTCCTCCAGCACTTCCACTTCCTCCTGAGGATGAACTTCCGCATCCCAAAACAGATACGGCAATCAGCATGGCAGCAACAAGGCTTGTGATCATTCTTTTTATCTTAATGTTCTTACTCATAATTAACCTCCTCAGATCTTAAACTTCTGAACGTAGGATGTAAGAGTCTGTGAAGTTCCAGCCAGTTCCTGGGAATTATCAGCCACATCCTGACTGCTCTTTGTAATATCATTGGCCATCTGAACCATATTTTCTGAGGTTGCAAGAATTTCATCAGCACTTGCTGCCTGCTCCTCAGAAATAGCAGCTACGTTGGTGGCAACATCATCTACCTTTTCAACATCGCTGACCATTTCCTCTATAAGTTTGTTAGACTCCTGAATATTATTGTAGATCTGGTCAAAGGTTCCTACTGCTACTTCTATAAGTTCGCTGTTTGCCTTTATGCTCTCAGCACTGGCATTGGCCTGGCCAACAGCATCTCCAATAAGCTTTCTGACCTCTTCAATAAGATTCGAGATGTTCTGTGCGCTTTCTGCTGAAGTCTGGGCCAGCTTGGCAATCTGTGTAGCAACAACAGCAAAGCCTTTTCCGGCTTCTCCAGCTCTTGCGGCCTCAATACTGGCATTGAGTGAGAGAAGGTTGGTTTCTTCTGCAATCTCACCGATCATTCCAACGATGTTGGTGATTTCTTCAGATGCAGTACCTACCTTGTTAATTGATTCAACAAGTCTCTCATTGGCATCCGCAATTCCGTCCATGGCTGTGCTAAGTTTCTCCATGTCCTTACGGCCCTTCTGGGAGATGTCAACTGTTTCTTTCATGCTCTTATCAGCCTTGTCGCTGTTTTCTCTTGTATCCGTAGCTATCTGGGCCAGAGTTGTAGCATTCTCGGCAATCTCATTGACGGCTGTTGCCAGCTGGTCAACTGTCTCATTTAGCTGTTGCATGGCTTCAGCCTGAGACTCAGAGGCCTCGTGCATAGTCCTTGATACCTGGTCAGAATTTTCTGACTCTGCCTGAAGTTTATCTGATTCCTGGCTGATACTGGATAACATTTTCCTCATGGCAGCAACAAAGTCAGATACTTTGCTACCCATTACGCCAATCTCGTCATCGCTGGAGGTATCAACTTCAATTGTGAAATCGCCCTCAGACATAGCTGCGATGTTTCCAGAAATTTTTGAAAGAGGAGCAACAACTCTTTTAACTACAAACAAGATCATGATAAAGATAAGAACTACAGCTACTGCACCTACAATAAACAGAAGCATTCCCATCTGGTTGACAGCGCTGAGGATTATATTTGTAGGTATGTAAGAAACCAGGAGCCAGTCCGTTCCTGATATTTCATCAAAGGCAACGTAGTACTCTCCTATTTCTCTGGTGGAATAGTCACCGTCTGCAATTGCCTTGGCAACTCCAGATAAAAGAGCTGTTCCAGAGCTCTCAGAAATAGGCGTTCCTACTATAGTATTATCTCTGCTGGCCAGAACCTTGTTGTCGTTTGTATCAACCAAAAGAGATTCTGCCTTATTCATCTTTACACCTGCATTAACAATGATACTGATCTTATTTAGAGTAACATCAGCACCCATAACCTTTATCTCGTCAGAGCCGTCATTTATGATACCTGTGGCACTTACAACGGTTTCTCCGGCATCATTTGTATAGGCAGTTCCGTAAGCCATCTCAACACGGGTTATTCCCTGCTTATACCAGATACTGTCCTTTACATTGTTTTCTGTATGCTCAGAGCCTGACGCTTTATAGAACTTACCAGAGGCTGTTCCAATGTAAAATCCATTTGGAGAATTTGAGTTATAGCCATAATAATTATCAAGGAAAGAAGTATACTCTTCCTCTGGAATATTCTGCTTTTCGAGGGTATGCTTAACAGTTCCAAAGTACTTAAGGTTCTCTGAAAGCCATGCCTCAATGTTATCAGCCTGATTTGAAATAGATGACTGCAGCGTTTCTGTAGCCATTTCAGACATTCTGTTTTTTGAAATGGAAGCAGAAATAACAACCAGAGCAACCACTGTCACTACAACAACTGGCAGTATGTACATTAAAAGCTTGGTACTTATCTTTTTATGTTTCCTGGTCTCTGACTTTGCTGCCTTAGTTACATCTTCATTCTTTCCCATCATATCCCTCCATATTGGAAAAAACTGTAAGCAAAAATGCACACCAAATAGGCATCATATGCCTACCTGATGTGCATTCATTATAGCATCTTACGATATAAAATAATCAGTATTTCGTATTTTTTAACATATATTTAAGTATTAGTTAAGATAAGAATTATGAATTAATTAAGGTGCCAGATATCGCGGTTGTACTCTGCAATTGTTCTGTCAGATGAGAAATAACCAGCCTTGGCGATATTTGTAAGCATCATTCTCTTCCACTTATCTCTCTTTTCATAGTCAGCAAAGATTTCATCCTTCTTGGCAATGTAGCTCTCAAGGTCAATAAGTGTCATGAACCAGTCCTTATTAAGAAGCTCATTGTAGAGTCTTTCAAGATTCTCTTTGTGACCTACCTTAAGGCACTCTTTGCTTACGATAAAGTCTACTGCTTCCTTGATAACAGGGCTCTTCTTGTAGTAATCCTTAGATACATAGTCAGCCTTTTTGTAATGCTGTATTACTTCATCAGCGCTGATACCAAAGATATAGATGTTGTCATCTCCAACAAGTTCGTGGATCTCAACGTTAGCACCATCATCTGTTCCAAGAGTTACTGCACCATTTAACATGAACTTCATATTACTTGTTCCAGAAGCCTCCTTGGATGCAAGAGAAATCTGCTCTGATACGTCGCAGGCAGGGATAAGTCTCTCAGCGTAGCTTACATTGTAGTTCTCAACCATGATAACCTTCATATACTTGTTAACATCAGGATCGTTGTTGATGATCTCCTGAAGGACAAGAAGAAGATGAATGATATCCTTGGCAATAACATAAGCTGGTGCAGCCTTGGCACCAAAAATAAATGTAAGTGGTCTTACAGGCTTCTTGCCGCCCTTGATCTCAAGATACTTGTGGATGATATAAAGAGCATTCATCTGCTGTCTCTTGTACTCGTGAAGTCTCTTTACCTGAATATCAAAGATAGATTCAGGGTCAACCTCTACGCCTTCATGCTCCTTAAGGTAAGCTGCAAGTTCTTTTTTCTTGCCCATCTTAAGAGCCTCGAGCTGATCAAGAACTTCCTCGTCATTGATGTGGTCAAGGAGCTTTTCAAGCTTATTAGCATCCTTCTTGAATCCATCGCCAATTGTCTGAGAAAGGAAATCAGCAAGTGGATGGTTGCAGGAAAGGAGCCATCTACGGAAGGTGATTCCGTTTGTCTTATTGTTGAATTTCTCAGGATAGAGCTTGTAGAAATCGTTAAGTTCGCTCTCCTTGAGGATATCTGTGTGGATAGCTGCAACACCATTTATTGAGAAACCATAGTGGATATCAATAAATGCCATGTGTACTCTCTTATCCTTGTCGATGATCTGAACCTTAGGGTTCTTGTACTTGGCACGAACTCTCTTATCCAGTTCCTTAATATATGGAACGAGCTGAGGAACAACCTTCTCAAGGTACTCAAGAGGCCATGTCTCAAGGGCTTCTGCAAGGATAGTGTGGTTAGTATAAGCGCAGGTCTTGCTGACAACGTTGATAGCATCATCAATGTTGAAGGCCTTCTCTTCCACAAGAATTCTGATAAGCTCTGGAATGATCATTGTTGGATGAGTGTCGTTGATCTGGATAACTGCATGGTTGTGCAGTTCGTGGAGGTCATACTGGCGCTCCTTCTGCTCTCTTAAGATAAGCTGAGCAGCGTTTGATACAAGGAAGTACTCCTGGTAAATTCTAAGAAGGTTACCAGCCTCATCAGAATCATCTGGATAGAGGAAAAGAGTAAGGTTCTTGTCAATCTTAGTCTTGTCAAAATCGATGCCCTTCTTAACAAGGCTCTCATCTATTGACTCTATATCAAAGAGGCGGAGTTTGTTAACGCCTGTGTCATAGCCCACTACGTTCATGTTGTAGAGGCGGGATACGACTTTCTTCTTGCCAAAAGAAACCTCGAAGGTAGTATCTGTCTTCTCAAGCCAGGACTGATCCTCGATCCACTCATTCTTTTCTGCATTCTGAAGGTGATCCTTGAAAACCTGCTTGAAAAGACCGAAGTGATAGTTAAGTCCGATTCCTTCTCCTGCCATTCCAAGAGTTGCGATTGAATCAAGGAAGCATGCTGCAAGTCTTCCAAGACCGCCGTTACCAAGTGATGGCTCTGGCTCGCACTCTTCTATTGCAGCAAGTGACTTGCCGTTCTTTTCAAGGATTGCCTTGACTCTGTCATATACTCTTAAATTGATAAGGTTGTTGGAAAGAAGCTTACCAATAAGGAATTCCATAGAGATGTAGTAAACCTTTTTCTCACCGTTATATACCTCAGCAACATCCATGAGACGTGTTGTCATATCCAGAAGTACATAGTAAGTCTCGCGATCTGTACAGTCTCTGAGATCCTTTCCAAATTTGTCCTGAGCGATTCCCTCAAGCTGCTCCTCAAGGTTCAGGACTAAAACGTCGCGTTGCATGTTTGTGTGCTTTGACATGTGTAATTCTCCTCTCGTTTTTCTTGGGCTATGGGGTTCTTCCAGCAGTTCAACGTCGGATACATATTTTTCGTTCCTGTTGAACTAAACGCTGCGATGAGCCCATGGCACCAATTTCTGCGTGCAAAGGCACTTGAAATTGGTTGGTCTCATCTCCGCAGTTCAAAAAGTCACGAAATAATATGTACCCATCCTTTTGATCTGCCGGAAGAACCTCCATAGCCCTTGCACATTAGTAGGCCGCCGATATTGGTATGTAGTATTATCGGCAAAGGACCTTGGTTTTGTTGTATCATCGGCAGATGCATATTTTTTGTTCCTGTTGAACTAAACACTGCGATGAGCCCAAGGCATCAATTTCTGCGTGCAAGGGCACTTGAAATTGATTGGTCTCATCTACGTAGTTCAAAAAGTCACAAAATAATATGCATTCTGCCTCTGAACTACAAAACCAAAGTCTCTTTGCCCTGTATGTGGCTCTCCCACTACAGAAATCGATGATTTCCTGCTGCTTTTACTGTTGTAGTTATACTACTGATTATTTGTAGTAAAACTGTGTTGTGGTACACTTTGCTGCTGATAGCAAGGTGTTTGTATTTAGTTGTATTTTCGGAAAACGTTTTCTTAAACCGATGGATTTACTTTACCATAGGAAAACGTTTTCCGCAAGTATCTTTTTAAATTTCTTTTTGATTCCCATTTTTATCAGGGAAAAACAGGCTTCTGCTAACTTCTGACTTTTTCAGGGTCAGACCAGAATGTCTTCGTACTTGATACGAACGAGTTCGTGGGGCATGGTGATTTTGCGGCCCTTTTCGCCGGATAGTAGTAAGTTTAATTCCTCTACTGCTCTTTCTGAGATCTTAACAAAGTCCTGTCTGACTGTATTCATCTGCTTGCCAACATAGCCCATGAGGATAATGCCGTCAAATCCGCATACCGGGCGGAAAATGTCCATATCTATAAGGGCTTTCATGGCGCCGATTGCCATCAGATCTGATGCGCAGACTACGCAATCATTGTTCTTGGCAAAACGCATGGTGAGTTCTCTGGCTCTTTTTTCTGAGAATTGTCCATTTCTGACTGTAAGCTTTAATTTCTTATCCTCACAGAGTTTCTTTATGCCTTCAAGTCTGTCTTTGGTTACGTATCCGTCGTCCTCTCCTGAAAGGTATAGGATCTTTTTACACTTATCTGCTGTTATTGTCTTCTTGGCAATGTCATACTGGGCCTTCTTGTGGTCAACACCTATGCAGGAGGTATTGTCATTGACCATTGGCGCATCAACCACAACCATCTTAAAACGACCACTGTCGATCAGCTTGTGAAGGACCTTGTCCCTGCTTGTGATGCCGTATACAATGATTCCTCTTATGCCCTGAGACTCAAAGTAGCTTGTGACCTCATCAAGAGACATATCCTCTATCATAGAATGGAAAATAGTGATAACATCAAGCTGCAGCTCCTTGGCCTTATGGATTGCCCCCGATATGTACTGCATATTGATCTCATCACTTGCTGAGGTGTCGAGATTGAGCTTTAAAAGAAGCGCCACTCGCCCTGTCCTCTTGGAGGAAAGAGTGGCTGCAACTGCATTAGGTACAAAGCCCAGCCTTTCTACCACCTCGTTTACCCTCTGTCTTGTAGCTTCGCTGACATTGGGATAATTATTTAAAACCTTGGAAACTGTGGAGATTGCAACTCCTGCTTCCCTGGCAACATCCTTGATTGATACCATTTGAGCCCCCTGTTTATTATGCGTGTTAAAAAAGTGCTCGGAAATCGTTTTCCGAACACTTCTATCTTACCTTCTACTAAAGCTTTTGTCCATTAAGATTCTATTAACTTTAGCTTAACCTTCATAGATATCTGTCTGGGAGTCTCCATTTCGTCAAATTTAATTAGATAGCTCTCCTCATCCAGGTTGATATCAAGAACTGTGCCAGCTCCCAAGATTGCATGGGTAACTCTCTGTCCCTTTTCAAGAAGATTTAATTTCTCAGCCCCCTTCAAATGCCTGCTGTCATTGTCGATAAACTTCCTGACTGCCGCCATCATGGTCTCGTCTGGCTTCTCAGAAAACTCCAAAAGCTCTGGGTCAATATCCATAATAAATCTCGAAGGATACCTGGGGATTCCCTCAAAGGTATTACCACCAGCCTCGGAAATAAATAGTCTCTTTCTGGCTCTTGTCATGGCAACAAAAGCAAGGCGCCTCTCTTCCTCCATGCCTTCAAGAGTGTGGACCTTTCTGGATGGGAAAATTCCTTCATTCATGCCACACAGGAAAACATAGGGAAATTCCAGTCCCTTGGCAGCGTGGACTGTCATAAGCCTGACCTTATCTTCCTGCCCCGAATCAGAATCAGCATTAGTAAAAAGAGCTATGTGTTTAAGGTAATCTTCGAGGCCAACCTCTTCACCGCAGGTAGTCTCGTATTCAAAAACTGACTGTTTAAGCTCAGCGAGGTTATCAAGCCTATCCTGAGCCCCTTCCGTCCGCAGCATTTCCTCATAGCCGCTGTCATTAAGTATCTTAGACAAGACCTCCGACACTGGAAGTCCCTCGTAGTTCTCAGAAAAACGCTCTATAAGATCAATAAATTGCGTAGCCTTGGTACCCTTGATAATGTCGCTATCAAGATTCTCATATAAAGCCTGATACAAGGAGCACTTATGCTCAGCCCCATACTGCTCAAGAAAACTCATGCGTCTCTTGCCAAGATTTCTCTTGGGAACATTGGCAATACGCCTAAATGATATATCATCCCTGTATACCAGCATTCTCAGGTAACACAGAGCGTCCTTGATTTCTGCTCGTCCAAAGAACTGTACCCCGGAATAAATGGTGTAGGGTATTTTCTCCTTCATCAGTCCCTCTTCTATAGTTCTGGTAACATAGTGCGCTCTGTAGAGGATTGTCATATCCTTGTAGGGAACCCCCATCCCCTTTAAAACCAGTATCTGGCCAGTTATCCAGTCGGCCTCAGCTGCTGTATCCGGAGCAAGATGGCACAAAACGCTGTCCCCATTTGGCAAGGTAGGAGAAAGATCCTTCTTGATCCTGTATCTGTTCTTGCTGATAAGGCTGTTGACAGCAGCTAGAACCTGGGGCGTAGACCTGTAGTTATCATTCATCATGATGGTCTTAACATCCGGAAAGTTCTGATCAAAATCCAAAAGATACTTCACATTGGCCCCACGCCAGGTATATATAGTCTGATCAGGGTCACCCACTATAAAAAGATTCTTGTGATAGCCGCATAGAACCTCCATAAGCTCATACTGAAGGCTGTCGATATCCTGAAACTCATCTATCATTATATATTCCAGTCTCTTCTGCCATTTAAGCTTAATGTCAGGGTTCTCCTTGAAGATATAAAGAGAAAACTTGATCAGATCATTGTAATCAAGTCCGAAGCACTTCTTCTCCTGATACAAATAGCCATAAAAGAGAATATCTTTGACCTCTGTTGCTGAGTCATATTTGTCCTTGAGAGTCTCAAGGGGCATGGTGAGCATATCAAGATAATACTCAGGCTCTTCAAAGAGCTTCCTGATCTCAAACATGTCACGGGCAGAGCTAAAGGTCATGTCACGAAGGGAGAGTCCTCTCTCCTCATAGATTATCTTAAGCATATCGTCGATATCAGAATTATCAAGAACGAGAAAGTTCTTGGGATATTGCAGAGCATGGGAATCCTCCTGAAGAATAGACACGCAGAATCCATGAAAGGTATTGATATATCCTGTATCATTATCTCCAGTAAGGGCGTGTATCCTGTGCCTCATCTCATTGGCAGATTTATTGGTAAAGGTTACACACAAAATATGTCCTGGCATAATGCCAAGACCATTGACAAGATAGGCAAAACGAGTAGAGAGTGCCTTGGTCTTGCCACTCCCCGCTCCCGCTATGACACGAACAAAGCCTTCCGTTGTAGTCACTGCCTCTTTCTGGGACTTATTAAGCTTACTAAGTTCCTCTTCTAATATCATTGCACTCTCCAAACAAAATTTCTTTTTATATTATACGAACATTTGTTTGGTTTTGCAATAGAAAAATATAAGCCACCTATCAAACTTTTCCAAGTTGCATGCGATAGTATTTCTCATACAATCCGCCCAGCTTAATAAGTTCTTTATGATTACCTCTTTCCTTGATTCCATCGCCGTCTAGAACTATGATTTCATCAGCCCCAAGGATTGTTGAAAGTCTGTGGGCAATTGTGATTGTTGTGCGACCCACAGATAGTTTATCAAGGCTTTCCTGGATATAGCGCTCGCTTTCGTTATCAAGGGCACTTGTGGCCTCGTCCAGGATAAGGATTGGTGGGTTCTTTAAAAAGACTCTGGCTATAGCAATTCTCTGTTTCTGACCGCCTGAGAGTCTTGCGCCTCTCTCACCAACCTGTGTTTCAAAGCCATTTGGAAGTGTCTCTATGAAGTCAAGCAGATCTGCTCTTCTTGCTGCCTCCACGATTTCCTCCATGGTAGCCTCTGGTTTTCCGTATGCAATATTTTCTTTTACCGTACCATTAAAAAGATATACATCCTGCTGCACAATTCCGATGTAAGAGCGAAGGGACTTCTGGGTCACATCCCTGATATCTGTCCCATCGATCAAGACGCTACCGCCAGTAACATCATAAAACCTTGGAAGCAGTGAACAAAGCGTGGTCTTACCACCACCTGAAGGGCCAACGATGGCAACAGACTTACCTGCATCAACATGAAGATCTATGTGATTTAAGACAGTTTCATCATCTTCATAGGAAAAAGAAACATCTTTATAATCAATAACACCTTTAACGTTTTTAAGTTCTCCCGCGTTTTCTTTATCCTCAATATCAGGCCTTGTCTCAACAACTTCTCTAAATCTTTCAAATCCGGCAAGGCCCTTTTGAAGCTGCTCTGTGAACTCCACGAGAACATTTACAGGGTTGATAAAGATGTTGATATAAAGGGCATAAATTGCCAGATCTTCTCCAGTCATCTGGCCCTTAGCAATAAAAAAGCCGCCAGCCACAAGAACTGTCACAAACATAAGACCTTCAAAGAAATTGTTGCCTGAATTAAAGATACCCATCTGGCGGTAATTTGCTTTCTTTGAATCAAGGAATGCAAGGTTACTGTCGTCAAATTTCTTTTGCTCAATTTCTTCACCAGTAAAGGATTTCACAACTCTGATGCCGCCAAGAGTATCCTGAAGAGATGAGTTGATACCGGCAATCTTTTTCCTGTTGTCCCTAAAAGTAATGCGCATTTTCTTATTCTGATAAATTGCAAAAAGAGCCATGAGCGCCACCACAGTTACAAGGCACAGAGTCATTGGCACATTTATTCTCATCAGAAGGATGAAGGATCCGAGAATCTTGACCACAGAGATAAAGATATTCTCAGGGCCATGGTGAGCAAGTTCTGAGATGTCAAAGAGATCTGACACTAGTTTGCTCATCATCTCGCCAGTGTTATGGGTGTCGTAGTAGGAAAAAGAAAAGCTCTCAAACTTATCAAATAATTCCCTTCTCATGCCTGATTCCATACGGGCTCCCATCATATGTCCCTGATAGGTGACATACCATCTGCAAAGGGATCTGACGGCATACATCGCAATAAGGAGCACTGCTATAAGGCCAAGCCTTTTCAGGATAACTTCTGGTGCCTCCAGGAAAAGAGTTGCCCTCAGAATTCTCAGAAACTGTGGAAAAGCAAGATCTATTATGGATAAAATTGAAGCGCACAAAAGATCTAAGAAGAACACTCCAAGATAGGGTTTGTAGTAGGGGATAAACTTTTTGATAAGTTTCATAAATACGGCTCCGTTTCAGCAAAATACTAGTTAAAATCACATAAAAACAGTGTTTCCACAATATTTTTTGTGAAAACACTGTTTCATTTTACATTGTGCGCGTTCTAATTTCAATCGTCACATTTAGGTTATTTTTCCACATTTGGTATTACCCTGCAACCACATTATTTCCTTTGTGGCGCTTAATGCCTGTATTGCAACCAGTCTTAATAACATCTTTGACAAAAATATTGGTAATCTCGCTGTAACCTGTTTTACCATCCTTGTCATAGCTGCTCTCTAGAGATACAAATTCATCGTTGTCATAATTGATGGCCATAGAAGAGCCATCCTGGGCCTTTATGAGGATCAAGGTCTTCTGATCAGTCCGGATTTCTGTATATTCATAGTCTTCTGCATCCAGGAAGGCCTCTATATCTGCTACTGCACCAGCCATGGCATCTGCTGCCTGACTCATGTCAAACTCCACAGGTGTCTGAGCCATTTCTTCTGTAAGAACAGGCTCTTCCAGAGCCATCTCTAATTCTGAAGGTACTGGCTCTTCTAATACTAATTCATCTGTAGGCGCAGGCTCTTCAATAACTAGTTCATCAGTTGGTGCTGGTTCTTCAAGGACAAGTTCCTCTGTAGGTACTGGCTCTTCAAGGACTATCTCTTCAGGTGCTGCTTCGGCCATCGCTTCAACTTCTGCACTTAGCATAGCTTCAAGATTTTCTGCTGGTGTTTCCTCTACTGGCGCTTCCTCTACTAGAGCTTCTGGTGTAGGTTCTTCCACCGGAATGTCTGCAGGAATCTCCTCTGTTGGAATCTCTGCTGCAGGCGCAGCTTCAGGCATTGGTGCATCTCCTGCTGCGATCATCGCTGCCATAACCGGATCAATATCCATATCTGCTGGAATCTCTGCACCTGCCGACTCTTCTGTTGGCATTACAACAAGAATCTCAGGCTCAGAAGCTATTTCTGGAATTGGGGTTTCCTCTACTGGGGCTTCTGGTGCTGCCTCCGCTACCGGTGTCTCAACTGGCATATCTACTGGCATCTCTGGTACTGCTTCTACCGGTATATCCACTGGCATCTCTGGCATTGCTTCTACTGGGTTTTCTGCAGGAGCTTCTGCTGGGGCTGTCTCTCCTGCTGCCATTGCTGCCATCATTGCGTCCATATCTACGGGGGCCTCCTCTGCTGAAGCTTCAGGTGCAGCTTCTGCCACTGGTGCCTCTACCGGTATATCCGTTGGTATATCCACTGGCATCTCTGGCATTGCTTCAACTGGTGCCTCTGCTGGTGCTGCTTCTGCCGCTGCCATTGCCGCCATCATTGCATCCATATCTACGGGAGCTTCCTCTACTGGGGCTTCCGGAGCTGCCTCTTCCACTGGTGCCTCTACTGGCACATCCGTTGGTATATCCACTGGCATCTCTGGTACTGCTTCTACCGCAGGCGTCTCTACTGGTGCCTCTGCTGGTGTTGCTTCTGCCGCTGCCATTGCTGCCATCATTGCATCCATATCTACGGGGACTTCCTCTACTGGGGCTTCCGCCGGTATTTCTACTGGCATCTCTGGCATTGCCTCTGCCACCGGTGCCTCTACTGGCACATCCGCTGGTATATCCACTGGCATCTCTGGAACCGTCTCTACCGCAGGCGCCTCTACTGGTGCCTCTGCTGCTGCCATTGCTGCCATCATCGCATCCATATCTACGGGAGCTTCCTCTGCTGGGGCTTCCGGTGCTGCCTCTGCCACTGGTGCCTCTACTGGCACATCCGCTGGTATATCCACTGGCATCTCTGGTACTGCTTCTACCGCAGGCGCCTCTACTGATGCCTCTGCTGGTGTTGCTTCTCCTGCTGCCATTGCTGCCATCATTGCGTCCATATCTACGGGAGCTGCCTCTGCCGGTATCTCTGGAGTTGCCTCCACTGGTGCCTCTACTGGCACATCCGCTGGTATATCCACTGGCATCTCTGGAACCGCCTCTACCGCAGGCGCTTCAGCTGGCGCTGCCTCTCCTGCTGCCATGGCCGCCATCATTGCATCAACATCTGATGCAGACTCTGCAGATGCCATAGCTGCAAGCATAGCTTCAGGGTCAGCGGGTGCTGGCTCTGGCACAGCTGCCGCAGCAGCTGCTGCAGCTTCTGCTTCTGCTGCCTCAGCGCTTTTTGTCTCTGCCTTTATTTGTTCAAGATCAGGAAGATCAGGAATAGGTTCAGCTTCTTTTTTAGGGCGTCCCCTCTTTGGCTTTGGTGCCTCTTCCTGAACAGGAGCCGGCTCACCGCTAGATTCTTCTTGCTTCATCGCAGCCAAAAGATCATCCACATTAGCAGTTGATAAATCCTGTCCATTCAGTAAATCCTGAGTGCTCATGCCGTCCATTCTGAATCTCCTTTCAATTCAAATCGTTTCTATAAATGTATGCAAACTTTCATTCGCTGGCCTGTCTAGTGCAACAAAATAGTGAGTCTATTTATATTATCGTTTATAACTATATGTTTTTATAATTAATTTTCTATAAAAAATCGAAATTTATTATGCAATTTCGTGCATTAATAGTAATTATTTTATATAATTTCATCGTAACTATTATTTTTAGAACAACAAGTCGCATTTATAGTGGAGCATTTTTATAGAATGGAAAAGTACTTTCCGCTTCTATAAAAAGAGGGCTTTTTCAATGGACTTATTATTCGCACTACAATATTATTGGCCCAGACTGATCGTTTCTCTCTTATTCTGTGCCAATGTGATATATGTACAATGGGGCAAAAAAAATATCGCAACCCGGATATTCTCAGTGATTTTGTCCTTCTTTTTGTCGTGTACTTTTATATCAATTGTTATAGAGTTCCTGATATTCTATCCTGTTCGTTTTAATCTTTTGCCTGTTCTAGCGCTTGATATAGACATAGAGAACGCGCTGTTTGCTTTATTTTTTGTTGTTGTAGATCTTTTATCCTATGTTCTTCCCATATACATTTATGCAAAAATAAGCGGTTACAGACTTCTTATCGCATCAACAATCTACGTAGAATATATAATTCTTGACAGGATTGCTCAGACCTTATCTTTTTCTCAAGGTTCCTATATTTCTGTTTTTCTATTGGAGCTCATATATCTAGGCGTAGCTCACAGAAAAGATTTTGAATACGCCAACAGCCATAATTCTACTATCCGCTGGGAGCCTGTTTTTTACTACAACACAGCTCTTTTAGTCCTAATTGATATATGCTTTTCTGCCGTGTACATATTCCCAGAGTTATCTGCGGATACTATTAACTTCCAAACCTTCTGGATGGATACAGTTGTTATCATCTCTTCTATTGCAGCAGTTGGTTTTTCCAGTCTAAATGTGGTGGTATCCAAGGAGCACGACAAGCAGCTTGACTATATGCGCAAGTTCCAGGATAACCAAACTGATATAATAAGGGACTTTGCAACGATTTCTGAGGCCAAGTCAGGCGAAACCGGCCACCATATCCGCCGAGTATCGGAATATACAGCTATTTTGGCAAAAGACCTGGTTTCGAACGATACTGACCTTATGTACATAAAAGTAGCTTCCATGATGCATGATATTGGAAAGCTCATGATTCCAAATGAGATAATCGAAAAACCAGGAAAACTTACGCCTGAAGAATTTGAGCAAATAAAAACCCACTCTACCTACGGCGATAGTCTTTTGTCCCACGGAGAAGGCGAAATCATGGCTATTGCAAGGGCCATAGCCTATGAGCATCACGAAAGATGGGACGGCAAGGGCTATCCAAGGGGTCTTAAGGGTGATGAAATTTCGATTTACGCTCAAATTGTTTCTGTGGCTGACGTATACGATGCTCTTACCAGCAAACGATCCTACAAAGAGGCCTGGTCTCCTATGGATGCAAAAATAGAGATTACAAGGCAGCGAGGTTATCAGTTTTCCCCAATTGTTGTGGATATTTTTAACACCAGATATAAAGAGATAGAAAAGATCAGACAGCTATACGCTGATGAGTGATGAATTTGTATGCAAGCATCCATTCGCTTGCCGGTCTTGTGCTACAAAAAATAAGCCATGCCGGAAGAAGTTATACTCCCGGACATGGCTTTTTCTTTTACGTGATATGAGTATTAAACAATACCCTGAGCCTTCATAGCTTCTGCTACCTTGAGGAAACCAGCGATGTTAGCACCAGCAACATAGTTGCCCTCCATGCCGTACTTCTTGGCAGCATCATCAATGTTGTGATAGATGTTAACCATGATCTGCTTGAGCTTAGCATCAACCTCCTCGAAGGTCCATGAAAGTCTCTCACTATTCTGGCTCATCTCAAGAGCTGATGTAGCAACACCACCTGCGTTAGAAGCCTTACCACAAACAAAGAGAACGCCGTTCTTCTGAAGGTACTCTGTAGCCTCGATTGTTGTAGGCATGTTAGCTCCCTCACAAACAGCTGTTACGCCGTTTGCAACAAGTACCTTGGCGTCATCGATAAGAAGCTCATTCTGTGTAGCGCAAGGAAGAGCAACATCACACTTGATAGACCAAACGCCTCTGCCCTCGTGGTACTGCGCTGACTTTCTAGCTGCAGCATACTCTGTAAGGCGGGCTCTCTTAACTTCCTTGACCTCTTTAAGAAGTGCAACATCGATTCCTTCTGGATCGTAGATCCAACCTGTAGAATCTGAACATGTAACAACCTTAGCGCCAAGCTGCTGAGCCTTCTCGATAGCGTAAATAGCAACGTTACCAGCACCAGATACAACTACTGTCTTGTCCTTTAAGTCTGTGCCATGGCACTTTAAGAGTTCCTCTGTGAGGTACAAAAGTCCATAACCTGTAGCCTGTGTACGAGCAAGTGATCCGCCGTATGTAAGTCCCTTACCTGTAAGAACTCCCTCGTATACGTCTCTGATTCTCTTGTACTGTCCATACATGTAACCAATCTCACGTCCGCCAACACCGATATCACCAGCAGGAACGTCTGTATCAGCTCCGATGTGTCTGTAGAGCTCTGTCATGAAGCTCTGGCAGAATGCCATAACTTCTCTATCTGACTTACCCTTAGGATCAAAGTCAGAACCACCCTTACCACCGCCGATTGGAAGGCTTGTAAGTGAGTTCTTGAAAATCTGCTCAAATCCAAGGAACTTAATGATTCCAAGGTTTACTGAAGGATGGAAACGAAGTCCTCCCTTGTAAGGTCCAATAGCTGAGTTAAACTGTACACGGAATCCGTTATTAACCTGAACCTGTCCTTTATCATCAACCCAAGGTACTCTGAAAAGAATCTGTCTTTCTGGTGTTACAAGTCTCTCGAGGAGGGCATCCTTACGATACTCTTCTTCATTAGCCTCGATAACAACTCTAAGGGACTCCAGTACCTCTTTTACTGCCTGATGGAACTCAGGCTGAGCTGGGTTCTTCTCAACAACATAATTGTAGATCTCGTCAACGTATGACATTTTTCTCTCCTTCCCGTACCTAAGGTACATAAAACAATCAAAGTAATATAAAAATCGAGTAGAAGGCGGTCAGTCTTCCTACTCGTCTGCGAGCCGCTGGTCAGCTTAGCTGACATATTTCATATCAGCGGCTCTGCAATAATATACGAAAAGGGCGTAAAAACCTAACGGTCTCTACGCCCCATTGCGCAGACATCACTGCCTGATGGATATTATATACTTCAATAATTTAAAGCGCAAGAGTTTTTTGTATTATTTTTCTTCGCTTGCCTGTTCCTGATAGGAACTTTCATCATGTGCGGAAATGCTCTCTTTTTCATCAAAAGACATATCGTCTTCCTTGAATCTGATATTGTTGGACTTTCTGATAAAATCCATCATATTTAAAATCTTGAGAGACTCAGAATGAGGCATCTCAGGGCATTCGATCCAGCCTTCATTAATAGCCTTTACACAGGACTCTATTTCGTATTCATATCCGGTTTTCTGTTTAGGCCTCTTGTAATGTGCCAGCTTCTTGTACTCATTGTTGTAAACGCTGATAGCCTCAAAGTTATTGATATTGTCAATAACCATAAAGCCCTTGGTGCCATAGATAACACCCTTTCTATCAGAAACTCCAAGTGCTGTAGCATTTAAAACAGCCATCTTGCCATCTCTATATCTAAGTGTAATGCTATCCTGCATATCCATTCCAAGATTATTGAAGGTGCAGATAGAAGCTATATCCGTCACATCATTGCCAAAGAACATTGATGCAAAATTAAGAACATATACACCGAGGTCTAAAAGCGCTCCGCCTCCAAGTTCAGGCTTATTTATTCTGTCCTTGTACGATATGTTATATCCCAGATTGGCAGTGAGCATTACTGGCTCTCCAATCACATTACTGGATAACACTTCTACAATCTTCTGTCTGAAAGGCATGTATCTTGTCCACATAGCTTCTGTGACAAGAAGATTCTGTTCCTGGGCAAATTTAAATATCTTCTCTGCCTCTTTCTCATCCAGCATAAAGGCCTTCTCACAGATAACATGCTTGCCAGCAGAAAGAGCTAGCTTGACATTCTCATAGTGCTCAGAATGAGGTGTAGCTACATATACAAGATCAACCTTGGGATCACTTACAAGCTCCGCATATGACCCATAAGCCTTCTTGATTCCATACTGGGCCGCAAATTTATCAGCCTTCTCCTGGCTTCTGGAACCAACAGCGTAACACACTACGCCTCTCATGCCCTTTATGGTATTTGCCATAGTTCCAGCTATGGAGCCTGCTCCCATGATACCAACTCTGATACGTCCAAACATATGACACCTCCTGCAGATATGACTTATTTAGACAAGAATTCTGACTTGATATATCCCTTCTTCTTGTCGTACTCTACCTTGGCCCATCCATTTGCGTACTGTTCAATAACATTTACTGTACTTCCTGAATAGATCATAGCAAGAACCTCTGAATCTGTACTCTGGCTCTCTCTAAGTCTAACTGTATCTGACACGGTCATCTTGCCTGTATCTGTAGACTTTACACCGTTATTATTCTCTGTAGCTGTAGTAGTACTTGTTTCCTCTGTATTCTCAGTCTCAGTCTGCGTTTCATTCTCAACCTCGACTGTTTCCTCGCCTACTACTTCAAAGAATTCTGTCTTAACATATGCAACTCCGCCATTATACTCAATCTTACTCCAGCCATTTGCAAGAGCTTCAAGCTGCTTGTACTCATCGCCCTTGGCTGTCTTGGAGATAATGTCTGCAGTCTCACTATCTGAACTACGTATATTAACAACATCTGTTGCTCTGATCGTATGTGTAGTAACTGTCTGAGTTGTCTCCTCAGAAGTTGCAGCTGTTGCGGCCTCATCTGCACTGCTCTCTTCCGCTGCAGCTGATGTAGCCTCAGAAGAAGCAAGAGATTCTCCTACAGAAACCTGAAGACCTGCACGCATCTTGGTAAGAAGCTCAGCAAGCTCCTCGTCTGAATTCACCATATCGTTATAGGCTGTAGCTACCTCGTTATTAAGGTCTATAACATCAGCCTGAACATTTACCTGTCTGAGATACTCAATTTCATTGGCATTGGCAACATCACCATTGATATAAAGCTTGCCATCCTCATCTGTGCAAATATACATTGATTCAAGCCCTGGAACAGCCTTGGGATAATTGTAAAGCTTGACTTCATTGTAAACGTAAGCAACATAGCTTCCTGCCACAGGTCCTGGCTTGGTATATACCTTGATATTCTGGAATTCCTCGATATAATCAGCAGCAGCTACTGCCTTTAAAAGCTCGGTTTCCTCAAGTCCCTTGTAGATTGAAGTGATAACCTCAGAATCACCATTGGCAGAAGCATTGTAGTACTCCTGAATAAGGGCATTGACCTCAGGATAAGCATTCTCTTCCATCTTAAGCTCAGGAATCTCGACAGAAGATGCAATATCTGCCTCTCCTCCTGTTATAGCCTGCTCCTGAGACCTTTTGTTGGCACTAAGGGCGATCACTACTGTTAAAACCACCGCCAGCGCAAACACTACAGGCATAAGGTATTTCTTATTATCTCCAAGTATCGCAAAAATATTCTTGTTATTATTTCTAAAAGAATAGTTCTCTTTCTTCTTCATCTATCAACAAACCTCAATTACATTAGTATCACTTTAAAGTATGCACCCGACAGGAATCGAACCTGCATCAAAGGCGTCGGAGGCCTACGTTCTATCCGTTAGACTACGGGTGCATAGCGTACCCGATAATAATACCATAATGGCCCTAGAAAGTCCACTTTTCAGCCTTTGGCAGTGCCGGAAGCTGTTCACTCCGAGTATATCTTGAGTTCTTTTGCCTTGTGATCATACAGATACACGCTGTCACTAAGCACCTCTTCATCGCTGACAACCGTAGAATTAACCTCACGGACCATAGAAACCAGACCGGAAATATCTACGCCCGTTGGAAGACACAAAGCGATAACCTCGTGGATTGACGAAGGTATGATCACAAAATCGCCTCCAAATCTGTCAGCGATTCTCTCCATAACACCTGGGTAAAAGATTGCAGAAGCTCCCTTTAACTTTGACTCATTTGAGATTACCAGCATATCCTTCAAAAATGAATCGCACATATTTCCTGGCACCATATGTCCCAAAGTATGCAAAATGCTCTCTATAGACACAGGGCTATTCTCCTCTGCATACTCATACACATTTTCCCAAAGCTCGTCAAAAGAGACTTCCCAGTACTTCATATGATCATTTTTAATAGTAATACTGCCTTCTCCGAGGCTATCACTTTTTATCATGCACACAGGAACAAGTGCCAGGTCATGAATCTTCTTGTAAGGAATATCGCGTAGCTGCTGCCTGTTCTTGTCATAACCTACAACCTTGAAAGTGAATTGTTTGCATGCCTTTGAAAAGTCGGTAAAAGAGCTAATGTCAAAATCTCCATTTACTGCATTCTCCTTGTAAATCTTTACAAATCGGTACACCAGGGTATCAATATCGACTCCTTCTGTAAAAGCCTTATAATCATCATCAATATAGATGGTTGGTGCAATCTTTTCTGATTCCTTCTTGACCAGGATTGCGTGGTAGACCTTCCCATTATTCTTCACCACCTCTTTATACTCAATAATATATAAAGAACCTAAAATTTCCCTAAGTTTCTCAACCATCTTGTTTCCAAATCCATTAATTGACATATTTAAATAATCCTTCCTATTACGTATCTTTTTGTATTTTGTCTTTGTACTTTTTTCTGCCTATGTTGTGCAACAAAAAAGGCAATAAAGACTCCACCTGTTCATAAGTGGTTCTCTATTGCCTTACTAAGTTTCTATAAAATACGTGTCAGATATGGATTGTAGTCAAAAATTAAACTCTTGAAAGATACTCGCCTGTTCTAGTATCAATCTTAATAACATCACCTTCGTTAACGAAGAGAGGAACTGCTACGTTAGCACCTGTCTCAACAGTTGCAGGCTTTGTAGCACCAGTAGCTGTGTCGCCCTTGAATCCAGGCTCAGTCTCTGTGATTGCAAGTTCAACAAACATTGGAGGCTCTACAGCAAATACGTTGCCGTTATAAGACATAACCTTACAAACCTCGTTCTCCTTAACAAACTTGAGAGAGTCACCGATCTGCTCTGATGTAAGACCGATCTGCTCATAAGTCTCTGAATCCATGAAGTTATAAATATCGCCATCCTGATAGAGATACTGCATATCCTTCTTGTCGATTCTAGCTGCAGGGAACTTCTCAGTTGGACGGAAAGTTGTTTCCTTAACACCGCCGTTGATAATGTCCTTAAGCTTAGTTCTTACGAAAGCAGCGCCCTTACCAGGCTTAACATGCTGAAATTCAATAATCTGACATACGTTACCATCAATCTCGATGGTTACACCATTTCTGAAATCACTTGCAGAAATCATAAAAAATCCTCCTAAATTACTTCACATCAAACAACTAGTATAGTTTAAACTATCAATTTCGATTTTTCAACTATTTTTTTCTTTAGTTGCATAGCAATTATAATCGATAGTCTCCAAATACACTAGTACCTGAAGTCTGTTTTTTATAATTTTTTAATCTTGTGGCATTATAAGTGTTAATTTCATCGCTTCTATCGTGACTTGCTATGCTTCTTTGAATGTCACCTTTTATGTCGAGATTATCAATACTCTTATTGATTTCTCCAGTTATATCGCGGCTTGCTATCTTATTCTTAATTTGCTGTGGAAGGTTATCCATTCCAGCAAAAGCGCTTTCTATCTCTGCTTCAAGATTAAGGCTCTTGAAACTTCCACTAAACTGATCTTCAAACTGACTTGAAATCTGACTTGAAACATCTCTGGCATCTGATGAAGTCTGTTGACTCTCATTATTTGCTTTATTTGCATAGGCAGCTTTTATTGCAGCTGCAAGTTCTTTTCCTGTAGCTTCCCTGACTTCATCTGAAATGCCCGTTTCGCTTCCTGTGGTTTCTCTTAGTAGTGTCAGCAGGCTCAATAGACTTGAGCTCTCGCTGAGTTTACCAAGCCCTGTCAGATCAGGAAGCGATGAACCAAATGCAAGATCAAGGTCTGATAACGAGCTGGAAGAATTAGAACTACCAGAATCAAGGCCTGTACTAAGGCCCTTTAGCGTAGACAGAGCTTTTGATACTTCAAGATCTGTCATGTTGTCATTGGAAGATAGCTGGTCTATTGCAGTCTTATCTGCTGTGACACCATTACCAAGAGACAGCATGGCACTTGCAATCTCATTGGAGTTAAGGTTATCTGCGCCAGATGCAGCATTTCTGATAGCTCCTGTCAGGTACTTTTGAAATAACCCTGCAAGTTCGGAATTTGCAGCCCTGCTAGAATCTGTGCCTTCACTAGCAGATGAATTTGTTCCTTGCGTCAAAAGTTTATTAACATCTGATATAGAATATAAGTATTTGTTAACTGCACTAGTAATACTAGAAACATCAAAAGCCATTTTATTTTCCCCTCAACAATTTCATTCGAGCCATTTACCCTGTATACATTATACCATTTTATTATAAGCATTATATCATTTATTATTTACAGCTTTTATTGCAATTTCCAAAAACAGGCAGAGGCATAAAAAATGCAATACGTCTATTTTTCCATTTTCGATAATAGAGTGTAAAAATACCCCCTATCTCTAGGGGGTAAAAAAATGTTTCTTTATAAATTTACATATCTAGTACTACTTTATTATCAAAAATACCAAAAACAGCTGTAAATTTGTGGCAGGCAATTGATCATAACTAGCTTGTTCTTGATTTCAAGAAGGCTCTCATACATCTTTTCCGGAGGAAATATAGATTTAGATGTACTGTATTTTTTCCCTCTCATCTCAAAAACAAAAAGCAAGAAAAAAGATGTAAATTCTCAACTATATCTCGATCATATAATAATCTTATTCCATTCCAGATCTTTCCTAGTACTTGCCTATATATTTGTATCAGTGCCTGCTCATATTACAGCATACGCTCTGCCTAGAATTCAGCATCAGTCAATTCCCTGGCCCTTTGCACACTGCAGCATAAGCCACTATCACTGCTGCATAAGCCACTACCACTGCAGCACAGGTCACTATCACTGCTGCATAAGCCACTATCACTGCTGCTTGAACATTGGAATTGTGCGGAGTTTGTGGAGGTTGAGCTGATGAAGGCGATCAATCTTCTTTCTCTTGTCATCGTCCTCAAGAACTCCGGTATAGATGTAGCGGTCAAGCTCATCGTAGGTAAATCCAAGCTTGTCCTCGTCAGACATTCCTGAGAGGCCGTCAGATGGAGTCTTGTGGATAAGTTCTGAAGGAAGGCCAAGGGCATCGCCGATCAGTCGCATCTCTGTAACTGTAAAGTCAGAGCATGGGCTGAAATCTCCAGCAGCATCGCCGTACTTGGTAGAATAGCCAACATAATCCTCTGATTTATTGCAGGTATTGGCTACTCTTCCGCCATTTGGAAGAGAAGCAGCAATTGCATAAAGTGTAGTCATGCGGATTCGAGGTGGAGTATTGATCATAGCATTCTTAGAAAGAAGCGCTCCGTCAGTTCCCTCATAATCGCCGGTTCCTGAAATCCAATCTACTCTGCCCATGCTGTGAATTGTAAGTTCAGCAGTTTCTATTGCATCGTACATGCCCTGCACTGCAGGATGGATATTTACAATTGCATGATCTATTCCAAGAACCTCTACAACCTTCTCAGAATCTGCGATATCCTTCTGCTCTCCATCTGGCATGAGAACGCCAAATACTCTTTCCTTGCCAAGGGCTCTTACCAAAAGAGCTGCAACTATAGTGGAGTCCTTGCCTCCTGAAATACCAATTACAGCGTTGGCCTTAGGGCCGTTTTCATCAAACCAGTCTCTGATCCAGGCTGTGATCTCCTCTATTTTCTTGTTTGCATCAAAGTCCTGCAAAAAATCCATACTCGTCACCTCGTAATTTCTACAATTCTCGTAATTAAATCCTTCAATCCACATGCCCCTTAACATACTGGCTTCTAACTGTCTTTATTTGTGGATTATTCTCCAGCTCATATATCTTGAAATCAGTCCACATATCACTTCTCGTGTGTCATTCTCCAGTCGATACATCTCTGAAGGTAATCTACATAATCTGGGTTCTTGCACATCCCCTTGCCCTTTACATCAGAGATCTTGGCAACATCCTGGCCGTTGCAGGCTGTAGTCTTCATTACTATATTAAGAGCTGGCACATCTGTGTCATTTGAAATATATGTGCCAATACCAAAGCCAACTTTAGCTCTGCCATCGAAATGTCTAAAGAGCTTGTCTGCCTTCTCGAAGTCAAGAGAGTCTGAGAAAAGAAGTGTCTTGGTTCTTGCGTCGATTCCAAGCTTCTCGTAGTGCTTTATCATCTTCTCACCCCACTCGATTGGATCTCCTGAATCGTGACGAACACCACTAAAGAGTGTCGCATAGGTCAGCTGGAAGTCCTTGAGGAAGCAGTCTGTTGTAATTGCGTCTGTAAGGGCTGTTCCGTTTAAGATACCATACTCTTTTACCCAGGCATCAAGTGCATACCAGTTAGAATATGCAGGATTGTGCTTGTGATTGCCCTGACCTGTGCACATGATCCACTCATGAGCCATAGTTCCTACAGGAGTTACGCCATATTTCTTGGCAAGGTAAACATTAGATGTGCCAAGGAACTTGGACTTGCCAAGGTCAGCTTCCTTAAGAGTCTTAACAGCAAGGTCCTGAGCCTCTGCTGAAAGTCTTCTTCTAAGACCAAATTCACTAAATACTGACAGGCAGTAAGTTCCATCAGAAACCTTTTTTACCTTCTCATCAAGGCGCTTTTTGAAGCTCTCCATGAGTTCGTCGTAGTTGTACTGCATTCTGAAATACACTTCATTAACAATAGCAAGTGTAGGAATCTCGTACATTGATGTGTTGAGCCATGTGCCCTTAGTCTCGATGTTAAGGCCGCACTCTGCGTTGTCATCGATTGTAAAGTCGTCATATCTTGCCTGCCAGAGTCTCAAGAAGTCAACATAAGAGCCCTTTATCCAAACGATATTCTCAAGATATGCAAGTTCTTCCTCTGTAAATCTAAGTTCGCAATAAGCCTTGATCTGTCTCTTTATCTCGTCCACCATTTCCTTGGTAAAGTGAACGTCCTTGTTCCTGCACTTAAAAGTCCAGGTTGTCTTGTAGTCACTAAACTGGTGGTAGATTGCCTGTCCCATTGAAAATTTGTAAGCGTCTGTTTCAAGTAGTGATGTAATGATCTGTTCCATAATTATTTTCCCCTTTTTTCGGTAAAAGATATCTCTCTTCCCGTTATTATATATCTCTTGTATCTATTGCTATTTTATATACGCTCTCTTACATATTATCTGGTAAAAGAACTATCTGTGCTCTCTTACATATTCTCTGAAAGCCGGTACCATGAGTTCAAGGCTGTTTTCTAGATCTCCCCTAATCTGGGTTCCGCTAACTGGCCTTACTCTCTGGCATCTATGAACTCTGATGTGCTGCGGTGTGTTTTCTAAAAGCTCTGTGTAATCGCCCTCTGAGGTGTAGAAGCACAGCTCATCTCTGGCAAGGATCAGCTCTTTTTGAAAGAGGTGCAGTAGCATCCTGTCAACCCAGTAATTCCAGATCTGCTGCTGATCCCAGTGTTTCTTGATCTCTGGATCTGTGTCAGGCAGCATTGTCACAAAAACCTTTTCGTCATCCGCAAACTCTTTTGCAGCAAGTTCATATCTCTTTTCCAGAGGGAAAAGAGGATATCCCCTGTCCCCTTCGTGCCCGCAGCAGATAACAATTACCTTGTCCATCTCTTTCTTGGCTATATTTATGACATCCATGTGTCCCAAATGCATTGGAGCAAAGGTTCCAAAAACCAGGCCAATCTTCATAGCATTTTATCCTTCCCTCTATATCAGCACCTAATCACTGATAATCATTTATCTGGTACAACTATCAGGCTACCTGAACCTGGCAGCTCTTCATTGTAACAAGAGCGGCATCATGAGCTGCAGGTGTAACTCCTGCGCAGCACTTAGAATCTACAGATACTGGAATTTCTCTGCTAAGAGCCTTGATAAGAAGCGCATTACTTACTACGCAGATATCAGTGCAAACGCCGATAAGTTCAACTTCAAGTTCCCCATTTCTCTTCTCTGCCTCAGCCTTGATATACTCAGCAAGCTCTGTGCTGCCAAATGTAGGCTTATCGAATATCTTCTTGCCCTCTGCGAACTCTGCAAGTTCAGGAATGATCTGCCATCCGTCTGTTCCCTCATAGCAGTGAGGAACTGGAAGATTTCTGCCTTCCTGTGTCTCCATGTAGTTCTCATGGTGTGTATCTCTAGTGAAAACCACAGTCCCCTCGAAATTTTTAACCTTCTCAACTACTGCAGGAACAATTGCCTGTGCCTCTGCACTTCCCAAAGATCCTGTAACGAAATCCTTCTGCATATCTACTACAACTAGTATTTTATCCATAACCCTTCTCCTCCTATATATGAATATGTATCTGCAGGTCTTCCTCTACCTACTGAAGTGGAACCTGTCTTCTTTATAAGGCCGTGCTCCATGTAAGTATTCATCTGATACTTGGTAAAATTACCTCTGTTGATCTCCTGTCCTGTCACAGCCTGATAGATTTCTCTAAGTGTTGCCGCTGTGAACTTGCCTGAATCCTTGAGGAATTTAAAGATAATGTCGGTGTAATCAATCTTGGCCCTAAGCCTGTCTACACCTATTCTCAGCATCTTGTCATGGTCAAAACCAAGATTTGTGCTGATGAATTCTGTTACAAAGTCATCACTTCCTGACTGTACTTGTTCCGACATAGCCTCCTGGCTATAGTCTGCATTCCTGACATGGTTCTCAGTAGTCATATCTGACACATTTAAAGGCTGTACCTGACATAACTTGTAGCTGCCAACGTTGGAGCCACATATGGTAAACCACTTCATCCAGGGAACCTTCACCTCTTCAGGATCTGGAATTATCCCCAAATAAGCTATAGAAATAACTCTCTCCCTGGGGTCTCTGTTAATATCTGAAAAAGTCTGGAGCTGTTCAGTGTATATCTGTTTCTGAAGTCCAAGCTTGTTGGATAGAAGCCTTTCCACTGCGCCCTCTGCTGACTCATTCTCTCTTACAAAGGAGCCTGGAAGCGAATACATGTCCCTAAACGGTTCTTCATCTCTCATTGTCAGGCATATGGCCAGCTGATCATCAATCACAGAGAATAGTAAAAGATCTACTGTCACGTATGGGTGCTTGTATTTAGATAAAGAACTTGCCACGCTGTCATCCCCCTTTCCATCTATGATCAACCTAGACGTAATCTAATGTTCTATCTGCCTGGTTGTTTTTTTGTTTCATTTTTATATTTATTATTATATGCATCAATTTCCATATGTCAATATATTTTGTTTCATTTTTATATTTATTATTTATATCATTCACTCTCTATTCTTTTCTTTGCTCTTTTCTTTACTCTTTCCTTTGCTCTTTTTTGCTCCTTCTTTACTCTTTTCTACCTTATTTTCCGTATTTTAATAGTATTTAATTAGTCCCAGTTCCTTATTCATGATAGAATAGTAATCAAGCAAGTAGTGCACAACTAAATCTTTACAACAAATATAAAACATCTCACTTACAATAAATAATAAGGAGCAAATATATGTCAGAAAGAACACAAGTAGCAAGCCGCGGAAGAGTCATCATAAGAACCAGTATCATTGGCATCATAGTAAACATCTTCCTTGCAGGCTTTAAGGCCCTGGTAGGTATTGTCACAGGTTCCATCGCTATCATCCTTGATGCAGTCAATAATCTAAGTGATGCCCTTTCATCAGTCATTACAATCCTGGGCACCGCGCTGGCTGGCAAAGCCCCAGATAAAAAGCATCCCTTAGGCTACGGAAGAATCGAATACATGAGCGCCATAGTGATTTCTATGATCGTTCTCTACGCCGGAATAACTTCCTTTGTGGAGTCCGTAAAAGCCATCCTTCACCCGGAAACAGCAGATTACTCCGCTACCGCACTTATCATCGTGGCTGTTGGTGTAGTTGTGAAGATTGCTCTTAGCCAGTTCTTTATAAATACAGGGAAAAAGGTATCTTCCGAATCCCTGGTAGCATCTGGCACCGAGGCAAGATTTGATGCCATTATCTCTGTGGCCACTCTTGTAGCAGCTTTTATCTATATATTCTTTGGTTTATCCCTTGAATCATGGCTTGCAGCTATTATATCTCTAGTCCTCATAAAATCAGGCTTCGAGATGCTCCGTGATACCATAAGCCAGATCCTGGGCCAGCGAATTGACTCGACCACCTCCAAGGCAGTCAAGAAAACCATTCTGTCTGTAGATGGAGTTCAAGGGGCATATGATCTTATCTTTAGCGACTATGGTCCTGACAGGGTACTTGCTTCCGTGCATATTGAAATCCCTGACACTTTCACTGCTGACAAGATTGATTCCATAACAAGAGAAATTACTTCCCGCGTATATAACGAGCACAATGTTTCCATCATTTCCGTTGGTGTCTATTCAGTAAACACCAAGGATGAGAAAATTGCTGCGCTTCGAGGTTCAATTTCCAAAACAGTCTCTCAGCACAATGAAGTTCTGCAGATGCATGGATTCTTTGTGGACTTCCAGAAAAAAGAGATACGATTCGATCTGGTTATGGACTTTGTTCCTAACAGAAATGACATTTATAAAGAAGTTGTAAAAGAAATCCAGGCTCAGCACCCAGACTTTAGAATCTATGCAAACATGGACGTAAGCTACAGCGACTGAAACAATCATAATTCATGTCAGCAGCTTTGCAAAAAATAAAAAGAACTTACATTTTCTAAGTATCACCCAGGAAATGTAAGTTCTTTTTATTGTTGTTTCAATCACTTATTAGGCAGTGTATGTGCTCTCTGCTCTATATTCTGCTGGAAGTTTATAACATCATGGTTATATTCTTCATCCATAAGACTTGAACGAATAAGGAAATCAGCTGTTGCCTTGTTATTGGCAAATGGAATGTCATAAACCTGAACTATTCTCATAAGTGCCTTAACATCAGGATCATGAGGAGCTGCAGTAAGAGGGTCAGAAAAGAAAATAACAAAATCTATCTTTCCTTCCACTATCTTGGCGCCAATCTGCTGGTCTCCACCAAGAGGGCCTGAGTTGTAGCCTCTTACTGGAAGATCTGTGGCATCAGCTATCATTCTCGCTGTTGTTCCTGTTCCGCACAGGAAGTGCTTTTTAAGAATTTCCGTATTTTCCTTACACCAGGCTATAAGCTCAGCCTTTTTCCCATCATGGGCAATAAGTGCAATATTTTTCTTTTTAGGTATAGTAAGTGTAATCTTATCTGTCATTGTTTCTTCCTTTATTTCTTTATTCCTACCACCGCTAGTGTATCTTTTTTCTTTTGTATCATTATCATCACTTGCCAGAATAGAAGCATCTGTCTTTTCATCCCACTGGCTCATAAGCGACATATAATATAGTATTGCCTTTGATAAACACATTACAGTATCCATGACTTCATTTCCTCTACCATCATAAAAACTCCTACTCAAAACAATAATTTTATAAATTGTGATTGTTTTTGAAGCTCAACTAGTATATCTATCAGGAAATGATTTGTCAACGAATCGTTTTCTTTTTAACAATATAGAAATAGGACCAAACAGTAGCATCACTGCTGGTCCTATAACTTTTTACATGAATTTATGAAATATAATTCACAATTAATAATGTAGTAATCACACGAGTAGCAGCGTATATTAAAGAGCTTTGATTATTTCACTACAATATTTACGATACGTCCTGGAACGTAGATTTCTTTTACAATAGTCTTACCTTCAAGCTTGTCAGCAATAAGCTCCTTGCCCTTGGCAATTACTTCATCCTTAGGATCTTCCTTGCCAATGTTCAGAGTAGCCTTAACCTTGCCGTTTACCTGAACAGCGATTTCTACTGTATCTTCTACGATCTTGGACTCATCAAAAGTTGGCCATGGCTCGTAAGCAATTGTGTTGTCGTGGCCAAGGATCTGCCAGATTTCTTCTCCAACGTGTGGACAGATACATGAGAGCATCTTGATGAAGTTCTCAGCATACTCTCTTGGGCAGCTTCCTTCCTTGTATACAGCATTTACAAAGATCATCATCTGGGCGATGGCTGTGTTAAAGCCAAGTGCCTCGAAGTCACTTGTAACCTTCTTGACTGTCTGATGGTAAACCTTCTCAAGGTTAGCCTTCTTGTCATCAGAAATGTTTGATGGCTCAGTAAAGAATGTATATACACGGTTGATGAACTTTCTGGCACCAGTTACAGCAGCGCCATTCCATGGCTTGGAAACCTCAAGAGGTCCCATGAACATCTCATAGAGTCTAAGTGTATCAGCACCATAATCACGAACGATATCACTTGGGTTAACTACGAATTCAGGGAAACGCTTACCCATCTTGATTCCGTTCTCACCCAGGATCATACCCTGGTGAACAAGCTTCTTAAATGGCTCTTTTACTGGAGAGAGACCATTGTTATAAAGGAATCTGTTCCAAATACGTGAGTATAACAGATGTCCTACTGCGTGCTCAGGGCCACCAACGTAGAGGTCAACTGGCATCCAGTGCTTTAAAAGTTCCTGATTAGCAAACTCTTTGTCGTTATCAGGATCGATATATCTCATATAGTACCAGGAAGAACCTGCCGAACCAGGCATTGTAGAAGTTTCTCTTGTGCCCTTAAGTCCGTTCTTGTCATAAGCCTTCCACTCTGTAGCATTCTCAAGAGGAGCCTTGCCGCCGTGTCCCTTGTAATCCTCAAGCTCAGGAAGAACAACAGGAAGCTCTGAATCATCAAGGAATACTATGCTGCCGTCCTCTTTGTAAATACAAGGAACTGGCTCGCCCCAGTAACGCTGTCTAGCAAAGATCCACTCACGGAAGTGATAGTTGACCTTTTCTCTTGCAACGCCCATATCAACAAGCTTCTTGGTAATAGCCTTCTTGGCCTCTTCAACTGTCATTCCGTTGAATTCCTCAGAATTCTCAAGGATGCAGCCCTTTCCAAGATAATCCTGCTTCTCAAAAGCATGCTCAGAAACATCAACTGTTCCCTCTGTATTGTTGATAACCTGAATAAGAGGAAGGTTGTGAACCTGTGCATACTCAAAGTCTCTCTGGTCATGTGTAGGAACAGCCATAACAGCACCTGAACCATAGCTTGCAAGTACGAAATCACCGATAAATACAGGTACTTCCTTGCCATTTACAGGGTTGATAGCATAAATTCCCTTAAGAGGGCATCCAGACTTAGTCTTGTTAAGATCAGTACGGTCAAGATCGTTCTTCTTGAGAGTCTCATCGATATAAGCCTGAACTTCTTCCTTATTCTCAACGCGGTCCATAAGGCCCTTGACTACATCTCCGTCTGGAGCAAGAACCATGAAGGTAATACCATAGATTGTCTCGATACATGTGGTGAAAATAGAGAATTCTCCGCCACCTACAATCTTGAAATCAACCTCTACACCAGTTGACTTACCAATCCAGTTACGCTGGATCTCCTTGGTTGACTCTGGCCAGTCAATCTCATTAAGGCCATCAAGAAGTTCCTCAGCAAAAGCCTGCTGATCGATAACCCACTGTTTCATCATCTTCTTGACTACAGGATATCCACCACGCTCAGACTTGCCGTCGATAACCTCGTCATTTGAAAGAACAGTTCCAAGCTCCTCACACCAGTTAACAGGCATATCGATATGCTTGGCATAGCCTGCCTCATAGAGCTTTTTAAAGATCCACTGTGTCCACTTATAGAACTTAGGGTCACTAGTTGCGATCATCTTGGACCAGTCATAGTCAAAGCCAAGCTCACGAAGCTGGCCTGAAAATGTCTCAATATTCTTCTCTGTAAATCCCGCAGGATGATTACCTGTTGTAACCGCATACTGCTCTGCAGGAAGTCCGAATGAATCGTATCCCATTGGGTGCAGAACGTTGTAGCCCTGCATACGCTTCATACGTGACATTATATCTGTAGCTGTGTAGCCTTCCGGATGACCGGCATGAAGGCCTACTCCTGATGGATATGGGAACATATCCAATGCATAATATTTAGGCTTGCTGAAATCCCAGACATCTGTCTTGAAAGTTTCGTTCTCCTTCCAGTACTCCTGCCACTTTTTTTCAATAGCATGATGATTGTAAACTTCTGCCATACTGTGCTCCTTCTAACATAACTTCTATGTGTATATGATTCCCATCATATTCTCACTAAATTTATATGATATACGAATTGATTCGTTTCTATAAAGTTCTAGCAATTCTATATCATCATATATATCTCAAAATTCTATCACAATGATTTCCATTTTTCAAAGAAAGAAATCACAATAGTAATTTCGCTTCTATTCCGTAGAAATCAATGACTTTCTTATCCCCATTCTTTAATACAATTGTCACAGGGCCATAGCCACCGCACTTCTGAGGATCGGTATAAAGTATCTCTTTTACCGGGAACAGCTCATCCTCTGTAAAGTCAGTAAGGTCTTCCTTGGTGATTGTCTGTGAGATAAGGAAGTAAGGCTCATAGCCGTACTGCTTATTTCTCCTGGTCTCCGCAAAAAGGACTATCGAATTCTTACTATCCGGGTTGGTATCGCTACTCTTGATAAGCTTAATATCACTCCAGCCATCCATGATCGTGAAGGCAAGCTGCTTGTCCTTACCAGTGTGGTCGTGTCCCTTTAGGATCACAGCCTTGTAGCCGTCTTTTTCCCTGACTGAAATTTCTGTTCCGTTATCAGGAAAGCCAAAAGAACCAAGAGTAAGGCTAATGGGCCTTCTGAACATTCTGATCTTATCTGCCCTAAAGATTCCGTAAGGAACCGCAAAGTCCGCAAGGTCAATTGCTGTGCGCCAGTGAGTCTCTGTCTGAGTCTCGTACTCCCAGAACTGGCGGCGATAGAGGACATTTCCCTTTTCTCCATGCCAGAATGTGGCGTTTGGAGTGATTGAAGGCATCTCAGATGAGCCATCAGCCTGATTTTCCTCATCAAGATAGCAAAGAGAATACTGCTGGGACTCTATCTGCATTTTGGCCTCTGTCAGGGTAAGCTCTCCATCAGCACCAACGCAGAAAGTTTCTCCATGAGGTGCAGACTCCCATGGGAATTTAGAATTAAACACAAGCTTTCCGTAGTTCCAGATACCGTGGCTGTCAGACTTATTTTTTACCATCTTACCTGAGCGCAGCTCTGTAATGCCATTTGCTCCGTGGTTAGCAAAGCAAAGAGCTGGTCCGTCAAGGGTTGTGACCTTTGTTTCACGCTCTCCAAGTTTCTCCCAGGTGCCATTATTTTCTTTTGCCGTCCAGAAGGGGTGATCCTTGGGAAGGTGCAGGCACAAAAGAGCTTTTGCAAGCCACATTGGAGACTCAGCGCAGGAATAGCCCTGAACCAGCGGGATAAACGGGCCGTAAAAGCCCAGGGTAGGAACCCCATTCCACAAAAAATCATCTCTTTGAAGGAACTGCAAAAGGGATCCAGAGCAGATGCGCCTTGCAAGTCCTGGATCTATAGCAGGATTCTTCATAAGAAGGTTGCCGTCAAAAGAGCTGGTGGCTGCGTTTCTATAGATGCCACTTCTGCCCCACATGTTTGTAAAGCCGTCCCTGTCAAAGAAATCCGGATAGGTTTCCATTAGCTTATTTGAATTTTCCTCGAATTTCCGGGCAATATAAGGTTCTTTTTCATAACCATACCAATTGTTCCAGATAGCGGTATACATGTTGAAAGCCCAGCAGGAGTAGTAGTCAAAGGACTGACCATCTCTGTACCAGCCATCTCCAACATAGTAGTGAAGGATGTTCTGGGCGTGGTCTCGCATGATATCCTCATCGATTGGATAGCCATTCATATATAAAAAGGCCATGTCCAGCATGTTAAATAGACGCCAGTTCTGCGGAACAGTATTGGAATGGGCAAAGTCAGTTAAAAATGCTGCAATCCTGTCCTGCTCCTCTTTGGTGTAGGTATCCCAAATTTCTTCATGACTTAGCCACAGGCAGATAACGAGAGCTGCAGTCTCTACAGTCTGCTGATAACAGGCTGTGGGATTATTGCTCTTATCAAGATTTCTCATATCAGAGTAGTTTAATACATAATTGTCCACACCAGGAGTCACTGCGTAGAGGACCTGCTTTTTGTAATAGTCGCGGATGTTAATCCCGTTCAGCACAAGGTCCGGCTCAATGTGGATAAGTGGTGCAGATATGAAAAAAGATCTGCAAAGGCCTTCAAATACTTCTGCCTTTTTGCGCCACATCGGAGCATCCTTTGAAGGATAAGTAACCTCCGTCTCGTATCTTGGCATAACAACAGGATCTTCTATATCCTTTATGTTTCCAAATATTCCGCCCAAAAGATACTCTGCTGCCTCAATCCAGCTCTGGCGGTCAAGCCCTGTATAGGGGCTAAGTTCAAAATCTGTATGTTTAGGCTTAAAAACCATTTCTATTCCCCCTGATCACAATAATTTTGAATATAAATGAATTGCACAATAAGTCTTCTTAGAAGATCTCAAGCGCATCCCCGGAAAGCTTCATAAGAGCCTCGATGTAGTAATAGTCACCATAGTTTATGGCAAATTCATGCCTTGCATCGTGGTAGGCTGCAGTGCACTTTTCCACAATATTGTCCTTGTCTGTAGTGTAGTCGCAGCGCTTTTCATGAAGAGTTTTTAGAAGTTTTATAGCTGCTGCCTGGTATCTGTCAGCATTCTCCTTGGATATGCCAGCCTCTGCGAAATCCTCCAAACCTTCCAATAGTCCTGCAAGTTCGATAAGTCCGCTGGCTGTAATAGCAGAAGCTGTAGAATCCTCGTAGTAAGGGTCAGCTGGCTGCCTATAGTCTACAGGAACCAGGTACTCAGGGTACTTGCTATCAAGCTCAGACAGTACATAGTCAGCCACCTTCATTGCAGTTTCAAGATATCTCTTTTCCCCTGTATATTTGTAACTAAGAGCAAAACCGTAAAGAGCCCAGCTCTGGCCTCTTGTCCAGGAAGAGCCTTCTGCATAGCCCTGTCCAGCATAGTCTCTAAGGAAAGCTCCTGACTCAGGGTCAAAACCCACAATATGCCTTACTGAGCCATCCTCTCTTATAAAGCTCTTCATGGCTGTGTCAGCGTGAGCAACAGCTATAGCCTTAAACCTGGGGTCCTTAAGTTCATTAGAAGCCCAGTATAAAAGAGGCAGATTCATCATGCAGTCTATGATAGCCCAGCCTGTGGTATCTCTATCATCTCCCCAGTCATTCCAGGCACGAATAAAGTTGCCATTTAAGTTAAAGCGGCCTGCAAGGCTTGCTGCTGCCAAAAGAGCTCTGTTTTTGGACTCCGGGTTATGCTCCATCTTGTACCTGACTACAGATGTTGGAAGCCACCTAAAGCCTGCATCGTGGTCCATTCCGTTATAATTCATAAAGGCACGGTCCATCTTGTTTTCTGTGCCAATTGCTTCATTTCTAAATAGTTCTTTTCCTGTAAGCTTGTAGAGCTGCCACATCTCACCGCCCCAAAAGCCATTTGTCCACCAACAGATATCCTTATCAGAAGATCTGTCATCAAATCTTCCATTTTCATCAGTGGAATATGGGATTTTACCCACATTTTGCTCTGTTACTGTCTCCATCTTGGCAGCAATTTTGGAAAGAGCTTCATCTACCCACTTTTTGTCTTCTGTACTAATCATTTTGCCTTTACCCCCGAAATAAAAGTTTCCATTTGTACAACTATAAATACTACTATCTTTTCCAAGTAATTAGTATGGTTTCCCCCTTATTTTTTTAACTTTTTATAAAAAAAATATAAGAAATCTGGTTACAGTGTTTTACCCCCCCCGATTCATGATAAAATAGTAACGGTAAATCGTTTTACAAAGGCCTGGATACATGCGGAGGTCACTACTTGAACAACACCTTTACTAACAAGCAGGAATTCGAGCAGTATTTCCTATATAATCTGGACAGAGCCATAGACGAAGGCTGGATAAAAGCGTACCATCATCCTCTTATCCGCGCGGCAAGTGGCTTTATTTCTGATGAAGAAGCCTTTGCAAGATGGGAAGACCCTGAACTTGGTATCTTCGTTCCTAATGATTTTATTCCAGTTCTGGAAAGAGAGAATCTAACGTACAAGCTTGATCTTTATATGGTAGAAAGAGTCCTTAGCAAGATGAAAGGACAGGACGAGCACGGTATTTTTGTCGTTCCGGAATCCGTTAATCTTGGCAGATCCGATTTTTATTCCTGCGATATGGTTCAGGAAATCATTGACAGGATAGATAAATCCGGTCTTTCAAGGGGTAAACTATCTGTGGAGCTCTCAGAAAAGACCATAGATTCTGATGTGGATTTCTTTAAAGGTATAGTTGAGCGATTCCAGAAAGCCGGCATAAAAGTCTGGATGGACAATTACGGAAGCGGCTACTCTTCACTTCTTATCCTTTTAAAAATTAAGTTTAACCTTCTTAAGGTTGATAAAGCCTTTGTAGATACTATTATCGACAAAGAGGCTAGCGTAAGCGGCCGAATAATTCTTACAGAGCTTATAAAGACTGCAATGTCCCTTGGTATGGATACCGTTGCAGAAGGCGTAGAGACTAAAGAGCAGGTGGATTTTTTAACCGAGATTGGCTGTACAAAGCTTCAGGGCTTCTTTTACACAAAGCCATTGTCTCTTGCAGATATCATAAAAAGAAATGAAAAAGGATTTTCGATCAGCTTTGAAAATCCAGATGAATCCGACTACTTTGAGCAACTTGGAAAGGTTAATCTCTATGACCTTTCAATATCCAGAAACGATGACGATTCGCTGGATAACTATTTTGATACCATGCCTATGGCCATCTTATCTTTTTCCAAAACCAAGGCAAAGTATGTAAGGGCGAATTACAGTTATAAAAAGTTCATAGAAACAAGGCTTCATCCCTATAGCGATCTTATAGAATATGACTATGATTCTATAACACCAGGACCTGGCTACTACTCTTTTAACTGCATGAGACAGTGCGCTCGGGACGGCAAGCGCCTTATAATAGATGACCTCTTTGGAGATGGCTGTAATGTGCAGCTTTTTATCAGGAGAGTTGCTGTAAATCCTATAACAGAAGAAGCCGCTATAGCTATGGTAATTCTCTCTGTCAGCGACACAGACGAAAATGACAACCTTAACTTTAACTATATCGCCAGGGCCCTTTCCTCAGACTATCTAAATCTATATTTTGTAAATATGGATACAGATGAATTCACTGAATACGCAACGAACGGTGATAATCATGATATGACTGTGATTCAGAATGGCACAGATTATTTCAACCTGACCAGAGACACCTTTGATTTCCCTGTCACAGACGAGGACAAGCCAGCACTTCTTGAAGCCTTCACAAAAGAAAGAATAACACAGGAAATTGCCAAACATGGCGTTTTCTCTGTTGTTACAAGAATTCATCAGGGTGATGATATTATCTATGTTAGCGTAAAGGCTGTGGAAGTCCGCGGAAATGGCAACTATATCATCGTTGGAACCAGAAATGTAGATGATGAGATGAAGGCAAGAGATGCCATTAGTCTTGCCAAGGAGCAGAACATTATTTACTCACGTATTGGCGCTCTTACGGGTAATCTTATTTATATTTACACTGTTGATCTTGAGACATTAGCTTACACCAGATATAGCCCTCTTAATATTATTTCAGATATGGATATGCCTCCAGAGGGAGATGACTTTTTTAATAAAGTCATTGAAAGAATTCCTTATGGCATTTATGAAGAAGACGTTGACGCATTCCTTACTGCTTTTTCAAAAGAAAAAGTATTAAACAAGATTCGAACACAGGGCGTTTTTGAAAACAGGCACAGGCTCAAAACGCAAGGAAAGGCTATCTATGTAAACACCCGTGCCGTTCTTCTAGTAGAAGACGGCAAGGAAAAGCTTATTTTTGGTATCGTTAATATAGACGAGCGAGTAAGGAAAGAAAAGGAATATGAAGAGCACATCTTTGCAGTAGAGAACAAGGCCAGCATTGATGAGCTTACAGGCGTCAAGAACAAGCATGCCTACGCGGATGTGGAACACAAGATGGATGCTCTGATCTCTCAAAAGAAAAAGACAACCTTTGCAGTTGCTGTCTTTGATATAAACGATTTAAAACAGGTTAACGATCTCTACGGTCATCAGGCTGGAGATAAATACATAAAGGATGGCTGTGCTATCATCTGTAACACCTTTAAGCACAGCCCGGTATTTAGAATTGGCGGCGATGAATTTGCCGTAGTGATCCAGGGTAGTGATTACAAAAACATCGATTCCATCATGCAGGATTTCCATGTATCAAATCTGCAGAGAAAAAATGATGGTGATGTAGTAATTGCCGCTGGAACATCAAAGTTTGATAGCGACGAAAGTGTAGCCAGAGTCTTTGAACGGGCTGATGCTCAAATGTATGAAAACAAAAAGGCTCTTAAGGCCTAGTACATCTGTTTTATTCAATCTTTATATCAAGATCACACTCTGCACTGACACCTTCACTATCACAGACTAGTAATGTCCTGTACACATTGTGATGCCATGCTATAGAAAGCCTTTCATCAGCTATCTCATATTCCTTTATAAGTGCCTTAGTAACAGGGCCTTTAACAGTGATATTTCCAAGATCACCCACAGAAATGTTGGTGATCTTTTCTTTTGCTTCGGAAGTTTCTATTGTGTTTTCTATTGAAGATGGCATAATTTTCGGCTTCTCATATGTCATAAGGCTAAGAGTAAAGGGTAATCCGCCCTTATAAGTATCTTTTACGGTTACGCCTTCTCCCTTTACAAGGGATACTTCCCTTGTGTAAATAAAGTTGGATGTTCCATAGGCCCCTGAAATGTCCATTTTAAGGGAGCTGACAGCTTTTTTATCTTCTGCTGTATTATTGGTGCACAAAATACAGGAAACATCTGATGCAGCAAACTCTGCGCCATCTCTTTGCATGATGATCTGCGGATTATGGGCATCTGCAGCTGAGTCCATACCAAGCGTATCGGCAATATTATCTGCGCTACTTGCGCCTCCATTTTGGGCACTCGTAGCCGCAAAGTCCAGGAATGTTGGCAGATTGTGGAACTGAGACTGCATGGTCCAGAGCTCGTAACGGCTATCTGAGAAGGTCTTTTTAGTATAAGTCCCAACACCCAGGTCTATTAAGAAGGGCCTTCCGTTTTTGTAGATGGTAAAAGAGCCAACGTCATTATGATTGTGACTATCTCCATTATTTCCAGCCTTGGCAGCCAGAGTATAAATCTTATCTCTTGCAACCATAAGCCCCATGCTATCAAACCAGGAATCCTCCGGAAGTCCTGAACTTACTGGATAATCCATCATTTCGTCATAGGCAAAGGCCTGCATAACATGGTAAAAGAGATTTATCTCGCTGCTAAGTAGCTTCTCATCATCTGAGCCTTCTCTAAAGTCAGCAGCAGCAAAGCTTGCAAGGACTTCGTCACCACATCTTTTTCCAAACAAGAACTCTCTTGCCGACCTTCTTCCTGCAAGTGGACTGCAATCAGCAAAGTTTACGTAATAGCCCTTTCCAACATACATCTTCACAATGAAGTTTGCTATGTTGCGGATTTTCTCCTCGGAGAAAATCTCTGAGAAGCAATGGGCATAGTTTTCGTTTGTGTCAGATTGATCTGCATTATGTAATTCATTCTGCTCGTCATGTAAAAGAACTTGTCCGTTTTTGTCAACTTCTGCATATTTCAATTCATCTTTTATGCTTGTTGCTCCATCAATAAGCTCCAGGCACCCAAAAAGGCATAGTCCTGCATGTGAATAATACTGGGCTCCCTCGTTGCAGCCTCCATCTGTGCCATATTCATCAAGGAAATAATCCACAGAAACAGCGGCTTTTTCAAGAAAAGTCATAAGGCTGGCTGTGTTTCCATCCTCTGTTTTAAGATTTCTCTTTTCAAAGTAACCTTCTGTCCTTGTAAGAGCGCAGATAAGGATGTTCTGAACAATCCACGGCGTCCAGTTACACATAGTCTGCTCGCCGTCTCCCATCCACCAGAAAAACTGTCCAAGATAAGGCTTAAAGATTCTCTCATCAAGCCTCTGATTAACATATATGCTGATATGAGGGCTTACCTTCTCAAAGGCTGGACGCAGCAGATATTCCGTAAAGGCTATCTCTGCTCCACTTTCAGCCTGGAAAAGATCTATGATCTGCCTTGATACATCTGGAAGGGTCTCCTGTCTGCCATCTCTTTCATAGCTTGTGTGAGGCGGCAGGCACCAGGTGGTCTCTTCCAAAATAAGGTAAAGTCCATCCAGAATATCATCAAGGAAGCGTCCCTTGTTCTCGACGCACTCTGCCATTACAAGCTTATTTAGTTTTCTTCTCCTTGGAAAATACTGATCCTCGAAACGGACCCTGTTGCCAGATTTACTAAATTCCAGAAAGTCAGAAATCAAAAGCTGCGTCCAAGGTTCTTCCTCAGCCTCTTCCCCAGCCTTTATCAGTTTATTTTTTAGATTCTCAGAAAGGCCATCCCAGGCCTTCCTGTCAGAGATATCAGGGTATCTGTCATAATTCCCTGCCCCAAAGATTTCCTTCAAATAATCTCTCGTCAAATGACTGCGCTGCCCTGTCATATAATCTCCTCTATTCATACCTTTACGTATTTCCGCTGCTAGCCAATTCTATGAGCGGGCATAAATACTTGTTTTCGTCTGCGTCGTAATTCATTAAAGATGAGACTGAATTATCTCCTAGTACGAGAACTGCGCATTTATGCCCATCTCATATAAACTGGCCAGCAACTAAAATATTACATTTCAATTACGAACCGTTCCGTATACTTCAATTTGAGTTAATGCTGGGAATGGACTTGGATCATCTGCTTTAATGAGATTTCCTAATTTAAGCCACTTAATACCTTCCTTCTTGATTTCGAAGACATGAGGCTCCGCGGATTTCTTGTCCATTGTTACTTTCTGACTTGTTCCGTCAGAAAATGTGAACTGTGCTTCTGTCCAGTAGTTATCATGAGGAAAATCTGCTCTTGTGTAGAGTTCGATCCTGTCAAAATCAACTTCTGTGCCAAAATCCAGGGTAAACTCTGCATCATCCTGCCTGTTGATGCCCCAGGATTCATAGGGCCACTCGCCGTGGGAGGAAGTAGCTATGCAGCCATCAATTGCGTTTCTGGCTGCAAAGACCGCTTCGCCTCTTGTCTCCACATTGGCACTGGCGTGAGGATACACTCCTGAGACCTCATGCTGGTCAAAGGGATTCAATGCAAGGTTTCTATAGCTGTAAATTTCGTAGTCCTTGGCTTTTCTGATAGAGATGTAGTGTCTGTTTCCAAAAAAAGCCAGGGGATTATAGCTTGTCTTTTTCTCATAAAAAGGAACAGGAAAGGTAACTGATTCCTGTTCTATAAGTACCAGGGATGGGTCAATGGCAGCATCTACCTTGACCACATAGTAGTTTCCAGGCGTCATACCGGAAAACTCTATGATATCCCCTTTTCTGTATTCACCGTCCCAAGTAAGGACCAGGTTGTCGTTTGCAGAAGCCTCTGCCTTGTTGACGTGGTCCCACTCATTATATACTTCTATTTTCATACCCTCTCCAATTTGCGCTACTAATTTAGCTCTTTTACCTAGTTGAAAGAAATATATTCTCTCTTAATGCCTTGTCGTCATCCGGGTAATCAGCCAGGTAAGTCTCCATAAGGGACTTAGCCATGGCAAACTCGCCAAGATACTCATAGGCAGTGATCTCATTGAGTCTAAGAGACTGGTTCACACCCTTATCATCAACTGCAATGCCTGACTCAAATGAAGAAATTGCTCCATTGTAGTCCCCCTGCTTTATCTGACACATTCCAAGCTGATTATATACAACTGCACTTGCCGGATTCTCAGCAAGATATGTCTTATAAACGCTCATGGCATAGTTGTAATCGCCCTGCTTTTCCCCAGTTTGTCCCAGCAAAAGAACTACTGGCTCTTTTTCCTGGTCACGCTCGTTTCTGGCTGCCTCCAGGTAGTTCTGGGCATCAGCATTATTGCCAAGATAGTAGGACATCTGGCCCTTCTCATAATTGGACATAAAAGAACTGCCATTATCAAGAGCTGTCTGAAGGATGTTCCTGGCTTCCTCATCATAGCCATACTCAGCAAGGGATTTGTAGATCAATATGATCTTAGAATAGTCCTTGGAGTTTAGAGAAATAGCCTTGGAAAAATCTGAATAGGCAGCATCATGATTGCCGGAAGCAAGTTCGCACACGCCTCTTAGATAATAGGCATCACTGTCCCTGCTACGAAGCCCCAAGATAGCGTCGTAAACTTCCTTGGCCTTGTTGTATTCTCCAAGGCGGTAGTAGGCCTCTGCCAGGTAAAAGTTGGTGTCAAAGTCCATGTCATCAACAATTCCCTCATCTGCGGCAAGAGATGCCAAAAGTTCCTCAGCTGCCTCCTCATATCTTCCGGTCTCAAGGTAAATAATGCCTCGACCTCTGTGGATCAGGCATTCGTCCTCTTCCTTGGCCTCTGCGGCAGCAAAGCTCTCAAGAGCGCTATTATAATCATGACTTTCTATATACGCAAAACCCGAATCGATATTATGTCTGCCGGCAAGGCTCCCGCAGCCCGCCATCATCAAAGAGGCAGCCATAATAGCTACAACAACTTTTTTCTTCATACCCTGTTACCTTTTAGTTTCCTAAATAAGCAACGACCTCAACCTCACAGAGCACGTCTCTTGGAAGCTGTTTAACTGCTACGCAGCTTCTAGCTGGCTTGCCAACAAAATATTTCTCATAAACTGCATTGAAGGCTCCGAAGTCAGCCATCTCAGCAAGGAAGCAGGTTGTCTTTACAACATGCTCGTAGTCTGTGCCTGCTGCTCTTAAGATCTCGCCAATATTTCTGCAGACTCTGTCTGCCTGATCTGCAATTGTTATATCTTCAATCTCTCCACTTTCAGGGTTGATTGGAATCTGTCCTGAAGCATAAAGAAAATCTCCTGCCTTGATAGCCTGTGAATAAGGTCCGATTGCTGCTGGTGCTGATTTTGTTGAAATGTACTCCATTGTGTTTCCCTCCTGATGATGTAATTATTTCCCCTTGGATTCTCCTAAGCCCTTATTACCACGCTATATTTCAGTACTCATCAAGTATCCTGCCCAAATACCGCAGTAACGTAGAATCCACGAGCATTTTCCTCTACCTTTGTAACTACTCCCTCTCTCTCGAGCATTCTCTCCCTGAAAGGGTAGTTTCCTGACATAGCAAGGGATGGGTCTATTGTGTAGTAATAGTTACTGGGAAGAACACCCTCTGTAACTGTAACCTTGTCTCCTTCCTTGAGAAGTCCAGGTCTTTCCATCTTAAAAGTCATCTCTCTTGCCACTTAAAATCACCTTCAATTCTAACACTAATTATATTTGAAATCATTGATTCTTTGTAACCTTTTGCAGTAACTATTTATCCTGCAAATTTCACATTTTATCCGGAATCAGTCCCTGACAATCCCGTGTCCAAGAAGGAACTGATACCATCTATCGTAGGATGAGGCCTTTAGATGAACGTCGTCAAAAGACAGCTCTTTTAACAAATTACCATTCTCATCGTCCACGGCTTCGTTCATGTCCATGTAGAACACAGTCTTATTGTCCGCCAAAAGAGAAAGTGCCTCATTTCGCTTATTTATATTGTCATTTGTAAAGTACTTGTCGTGGTCGCTCTTATTGGCTGTAACATGCATGATGCCCTGAATATAGATTATGGCATCAGGCTGAAGCTCGCGTATCCTTGCGATAACTTTGCCATATTCCTCAGCAAAGGACTCGGGTGTTCCTGTACCAATCTCGTTAAGTCCCAGCATAATGTAGATCTTGCCGAACTGTCTCTCCGAAAGGGCCTTGGCAATGGACGTCTTGGAGTCACCATCTTTTACAAACTCTTTATCCATAACGCCGTAGATAGTAAGAGAAACCTTGGCATAGAAGGTAGCTCTTGAATCGAGAGGCTCGCAGTATTCAGAAAGACCAACAGTTCTGGAATCTCCTATGAAAAGAGCATCCGTAAAATACTCTTCATCTACAGGCTGGAACTCATATGTCTTATCAGCGTCGTTGCCAGAAACTGAGTTTCCTGAGATGCTATTTCCGGAAATACTGTTCCCTGAGATGCTGTTTCCAGAGATGTCCATAAGTCCTGTCTGATTGCCATCTGTAGTAGATAGATCATCAGCGCTTTGCGCTGCATCAGCACCATCGCCACTTCCTAAAGTGGAAGCCCCATCTGGATTCTGGTTATCAGCACCGTCCATATTTCCTGCATCTGCAAGGTATTGATCTCCCAGATTGCTCCATGGATATATCCCATCAGTAAGCCCCTTAAATACCAGTACAAAATGAGGAATGGTTGCAGGATCTACCTCATCTTTATACTCAGCATAAGTGGTGTCCTCTAAAGCGTAGGAGGCAGCCGTTAATGCTATTGTCACTACCACAATCCCTATAAGGATTGGGCAAGTTTTCAGTAACTTCATCTATTCACACTTTCATATCAACTTTACACAAAACATTTGCAAATTCTTTTCTGACAAAAATCAGAATTTGAAATACAAAAAGGGATTTCCTGCCGCATTGGACAAGCTATATATACATGCCCAGAACAGTACCAGTAATCCGATTGTAAATACCGGATTCTTTCTATGTTTTTCAAAGAATCTATAAACCTGCGGAATCAATAGAACAAGGCCAAAGCCAAGGATAATTCCGTAAATCTCAATATTTTTTATAAAATCCCCCTGATTGACAGAAACGCCTTCTCCCCAGAATGGGAAAAGTCTCATAAAGTAGTCAAGGAGCATATTTCCGTTTGATATAGCAAACACTACCCAGGTAAGCGGAATCAGCACTAAAACGTTGATCCTGCCAAAGATAGCGTTTATAAACTTTGGACACTTTGAAAGAATAAAGCGTTCGCAGAGGATGATCACAAAAATTGAAAGTCCCCAGATAATAAAGTTTAAAGTAACTCCGTGCCAAAAGCCGGTTATGAGCCAGACTGTCAGAAGGTTAAGGACTGTTCTAAAGTTTCCTTTTCTGCTGCCTCCCATTGGGAAATAGATGTAATCTCTAAACCAGGAGCCAAGCGTTGCGTGCCATCTTCTGTAAAACTCAGAAACAGTCTTAGAAGAGTAGGGCTGATCAAAGTTTGTTATAAAAGGAAATCCAAGCATTACGCCAATTCCGGCAGCCATAAGAGAATATCCCCAGAAATCAAAGTAAAGCTGCATTGAGTAACAAACTGCTCCAAGCCAGGCCAGCGGTGTTGAAATACTCTCATAGCCTATAGTTCCAATATCATTCCACAGCATTGCAAGGTGATCAGCAAGAAGCACCTTAAGCCCCAGGCCTAGTACAAAGAATCTAAGGCCATCTTCAATATGGGAAAAAATTGTGGATAATATTGCATGCTTATTTTCAAGCTTATCCATTCCTTCCTTGGTATCAAGGTCAAGAACATCATCTTTTTCTTTTCCCTCATCATCCACAGAAGTTTCTGCCTGCTGATCCTGAGATTGTTCCTGAGCAAAGTTTTCCTCTGCATCAGAGACGTTTTCCACAAGGAATGGATTCTTGGCGTAATCCTCATATCTCATGATGGGTCCGGATACAATCTGAGGGAACATAGTAAAATAGGCAGCTACATCCACAAAGCCTGCATCTGCCGAAACCTTCCCTCTATAATTGTCAATTTGGAACGATATCATCTTGAAGGTGAAAAAGCTGACTCCAATAGGAATAAGAGTGCTATCCACAAACTGACCAAGGAGCTTAAACTCAACCAGCATAAGAACATCAAGACAAATAGCAAAGCCAAGGAGGAATTTTCTACCGCCACCCTTTAAAGCTCTGCTAAATAAGAAGTTTATGATAACTGCTCCCAACAGTACCGGGAACATTTTAAGATCACCAACTGCATAGAACAAAAGACTTCCCAAAAGGAGAGTCACCTTTCTGTATTTGCAGGGTGTTAAATAAAACGCCACTATAAACACAGGTAAAAACCTGAAAATAAAGGTCAAGTCTGAAAAATTAATCATTGTATATTACTTTCTTTTAATCTATAAACAAGGAACTTCCGCTCTCAGCCAGCATTATTAATCTCAGCAAGCTTGGTCTGAGCTGCCTGGGCACTCTGAGTGCCAGGGAAATTTTCAATCACTTCTCCATAAATAGTCTTGGCATTATCCTTGTCGCCACTCTCATAGTAAGAGTTTCCAAGATAATACAAGGTGTTTACGTTGGTATTATCGTACTGATAAGCCTTAGACAGACTCTTTATGGCAGTTTCATAATCTGCGCCCTTATATGCCTCATACCCTGCATTGTAATAAGAAGTAGCAAGCTTGGGTCCCACAAGAGACATGAGGGAATCGTAGAGAGTTGTAAACTCTGGTGAAACATCGTCACTTATTGCATTCAGATCAAGACCAGCCATAGCCTCAGCCATGGAGTCTATATCTGATGGATCAGTGAGATAAATATTGGTAGCCTTCATAAGGCTGTTCATGGCAGCTGATGTAGAATCAACGCCCTCGTAATCTGTAACTTTGGTCTGAAGATCAGTGATCTGACTCTCGAGATTTTTTATCTGCTGCTCGTACTGGCCTATCTGTGCAGACTTAGCATCAGACTCCTCGCTTATCTCAGTAATCTTACTCTGGTTGGCACTATTGATGCTCTGAATACGCTGTGGCAATATCAAAAAGCAAGCCGCAGCAAGTCCCAAAACTGCGCCAAGGACAATCCCCCAAATAGAGCCGGTTCTGGTTATAGCCGACTTTTTAACAGGCTGAATGATCATCTCATTGCCACTGTTATATCTGATAACATCATCACTATCTGATGAAGCAATATCAGAAACAAGTTTGCCACTCTCTCCCGGAAGGAGCATAGAATCAGCTTCCTTGAGATAACGCTTGGCCATAACATTGCCTGTATCTATCTTGAGTGCCTTCTGAGCCTCTATCTTGGCCCTGTCATAGTTGCCACCCTTAAGATATAAAAGGGCAAGCAAAAGATGCGCTTTTATAAATCCGGGATTTAAAGAAAGCACCTTTTTAAGCTGGATAACTGCCAGATCAAGTCCATCCTGGCGGCAGTAATTCAGAGCTATATTAAATTTCTTGATTGTTTGGTTGATTGTCTCTAGCTGTGATGGACTATTGCGGACAAAATCCATGTACTTGTCTGCAAGATTGTCCTCAGCCTTAAGATTCTTGCTGATAACCCATTCAGAAAGCGCAGCAACAACTTCTCCAGTCTCATAGTAAATAAGGCCGAGAAGGTTTCTGGCATCAATATTGTTCTTATCAAGTTTAAGGCTCTGTCTGAGAGCACTGATAGCCCCAGTCATATCCCTTACACTAGCTTTCTCCAAGCCCTCATTGTAGAACTTGTTTGAAAGACTAACTATCTTTTTGTATGTAACGACATTTGTCCCACATCCTGGGCAAACATCGCTTTTTTTATCAAGTTCAGCCCCGCAACGATAGCACTTCATTGTTACTTAGTCCTCTTCTGATTGTCAAAATCACCCTTAGCTTCCTTTAAAAGCTTGACCAAAACATCTGACATATCGTCAAGATCCTGGTTATAGATGATGTCCTCTGCATCCTCAATCTCGAGACTTGGCCTGAATTTTTTCAGTTCCTCTTCAAAATTAATCATCTTTTTCCCCTCAGATGTAATTCTCTATATTAAATAATATCATGATTACTGCATTTGCAACATTTTAATTATATATTCTGTTAGAGCATTCCTTTTATCTGGCCTGCAAGATATAGGGATCCTGCTGCAAAAATCAAGTCTCCAGACTTCCTGATAGTGATGATATCAGTGATAGCATCACGCACATTGCTGTAATACTTGACCGGAACTCCGATTATTCCTAGTTCTTCCTTGGCATCCTCAAAGGCAGCTTTTAAGTCTGAGACAGACACTGACCTTGAAGTCTCAAGGACTGATACAAATATATTGTCAAACTGATGGCTCTCAAGAATCTTTGCCACAATATCGCGATACTGCTTGTCATCTACTATGCCAAAGAGCATGAGCTTTCTGCCATCACAGGTTATCTCATTGCAGGAATCAAGGAATGCAGAAATGCCATCAATATTATGAGCTCCATCCACAAAAACTCCAGGACGAACTTCTTCCATTCTGCCTTCCCACTTGGCACTAAGTAAGCCTTCTCTTATATCAAGCTCAGAAATGTCTGCTCCCTGATCTCTTAAAACTTCAAGGGCAGCCACCGCCGTTGCAGCATTTTCTGTCTGATAAACAGCTCTGGTACAAAGCTCTAAGTCGACATATTTATCATATAAGCTATTTAGTGAAAAAGCAACGTGTTTGTTGCCGTTGTCATCCTCCAAACACCTTATATCTTCTATATTTCTGTTCTCTACAACTATTACTCTTGTATCTATTTCAAGAGCCTTTTTCTTTATGACTTCAGTAGTCTCTTTTCTCTTATCAAAAAGAACTACAGGCACTCCCTTTTTGATGATGCCTGCCTTCTCACCGGCAATCTCCTCAAGAGTATTGCCAAGATACTGCATGTGGTCGTATCCAATTTCGGTTATAACTGATAAAAGAGGCTTCTCCACTGAGTTTGTGGCATCAAGCCTTCCGCCAAGCCCTGTTTCAAGTACAAGGTAGTCAACAGGATACACATCGTAAAGAAGCATAGCCATGAAAAAGAGGAATTCAAAGTATGTGGGGAAGTAATTGATATCAGAACCCACTACTTCTGCATCTGCTTCTGTATTTGAAGAGTCGCTTGCTCCCGCATACTCCATGATCCTACGGAGTAATTCCACAAATATCTCCGCAAAGAGTCCATCACTGATCTGCTTGCCATCCACCTGAAACCTCTCTGTGATCTTCACAAGATGTGGAGAGGTGAACATTCCCACTTCATAGCCTGCCTTCATCAGAACAGATGAAATGTAGCAGCATACCGACCCTTTACCGTTGGTACCTGCCACATGGATTATCTTCATATTCTCTTCGGGATTTCCAAGAAACTTTAGGAAATCTCTTGTATCTTCAATAGTGTGCTTGGTAGTAAAGCTCGGTATAGAGTTAAGAAATTCCTCGCATTCCCTAAGTGTGAGCTGTCCTCCGCCATCCACTACATTTATTATCTTTTTTACTTCTTCTGAAATTATGTTTTCCATCCCAACTTCGCTGCTTATATTAAATCTCTTCTTCTCTTACTGCTATTATATCTTCTAACAAGAATTCTCTATTAACTATATATTGCCCTTAGCGGTTACATAACCACAGAAATCTTTATGTTGTTACCCCTTTGGGCTTTTTTTGCCTTATTTTTCAAGGAAAATTTCCAGCAAACATCAAAAAAACAATATTTGTTACCCGTAAAAGTCACTTCTACGGGTAACAAATACTAGAATCATTACTTCCCGAGGACAATAGCAAAAATGTGCCCACAAGAATCTAATATCTTTACTTAGAAAGCTGTGCAAGTCTTTCTTTTATCTGGTCATAAGTCTGCTGGTACTTGAGCTGTTTCTCTTTTTCCTCAGCAATCTTCTCTGCTGGAGCCTTAGAAAGGAACTTCTCATTGCTGAGCATGTTCTGGCTTCTCTTAAGCTCGCCCTCAAGTTTAGCCTGTTCTTTCTTAAGTCTCTCGATCTCTGCTGAAATATCAACAAGATCTGAGAAAGGAATGTAAACTGTAGCTTCTGCAAGAACTACTGAAACTGCGTCATCTGCAATTCCTGTCTTGTCCTTCTGGCAGAAAGACTCAGAAGCATAAGCAAGTGATTCAAAGAAGAGCTTACCAGTTCTGAAGATGTCAAGAACTTCGTCCTTGTCACTAACTACATAAACTGCAGCCTTTCTTGAAGGAGCAACGTTCATCTGTGTACGAACGTTACGGATTCCTCTAACTGCCTCTTTGATTGTCTCAATGGCCTTCTCTTCAGAAGCAAAGTTCCACTCAGCCTTGTACTCAGGCCACTTGGAGATCATGATGGATTCTTCCTCATCCTGCATTGTGCAGAAGATTTCCTCTGTGATAAATGGCATGTAAGGGTGAAGGAGCTTAAGGGCATTAAGAAGTACTGTCTGAAGTGTCCAAAGAGCTGCCTCGTGAGATGCTGCGTCGTCTGAATTGTAGAGACGAGGCTTAACCATCTCGATATACCAGTCACAGAACTCATCCCAGATAAAGTCATAAACCTTCTGAACAGCAATACCAAGTTCGTAGTGCTCCATGTTTTCTGTAACTTCTTTTACTGTATTATTGAGCTTAGAAAGGATCCACTTATCAACTGGCTCAAGTGCTGCTGGCATAGGCTGGTTGATAGCGCTCTTAGCATCCTCTGCCATGTTCATCATGATAAATCTTGATGCATTCCAAACCTTATTAGCAAAGTTACGGCTGTTCTCAACTCTTTCATTATAGAAACGCATATCGTTACCAGGTGCATTACCTGTGATAAGAGTAAGTCTAAGAGCATCAGCACCGTAGTTCTCGATGATATCAAGAGGATCGATACCATTTCCAAGGGACTTAGACATCTTTCTACCCTGTGAATCTCTTACAAGGCCATGGAAAAGAACTGTGTGGAATGGATATGTTCCCATGTTCTCATAGCTTGAGAAGATCATTCTGATTACCCAGAAGAAGATAATGTCATATCCTGTTACCAGTACATCTGTAGGGAAGAAGTACTTAAGCTCCTTGGTGTCATGTGGCCAGCCAAGGGTCTCGAATGGCCAAAGTGCTGATGAGAACCATGTATCAAGTGTATCAGGATCCTGAGTAAAGTGAGTCTTGCCGCACTTAGGGCAAACTGTAGGAGCTGATTTAGCAACTATTGTCTCGCCGCACTCATCGCAGTAATATGCTGGGATTCTGTGTCCCCACCAGAGCTGTCTTGATATACACCAATCACGGATGTTATCTGTCCAGTTGAAGTATGTCTTTTCCATTCTAGGTGGAATGAGCTTGATCTCGCCGTCCTTAACTGCCTTAACTGCTGGCTTAATGAGCTCGTCCATCTTAACAAACCACTGTGCCTTGATCATAGGCTCAACTGTTGTATGGCAACGATCGTGTGTACCTACGTTGTGAGAATAGTCCTCGATTTCAACAAGAAGTCCCATCTCATCAAGCTCTTTTACAATGGCTTCTCTTGCAGCATAGCGGTCCATTCCCTCGAACTTGCCACCATTTGCATTGATAGTAGCATCATCGTTGAGGATATTGATCTCTTCAAGGTTGTGGCGCTTTCCTACTTCGAAGTCGTTAGGGTCGTGACCTGGAGTGATCTTAACTACGCCAGTACCAAATTCCATATCTACATAAGAGTCCTCAACAATTGGAAGTTCTCTATTTACTATAGGTAAAAGAACTTTCTTGCCCTTGAAGCTCTTGTATCTGTCATCGTCTGGGTTTACAGCAACAGCTGTATCGCCGAGCATTGTCTCAGGACGTGTTGTGGCAAACTCGATAAACTCAGTCTTGGAAACAGAGCCATCCTCGTTGATGATAGGGTACTTGATGTGCCATAAATGACCAGCCTGCTCTTCGTACTCAACCTCAGCATCAGAAATAGATGTCTTACAAACAGGACACCAGTTTACGATACGGCTTCCCTTATAAATATAGCCTTTTTCATGCATCTTGCAGAAAACTTCAGTAACAGCTTCGTTACAGCCTTCATCCATTGTGAAGCGCTCTCTGTCCCAATCGCAGGAAGAGCCCATCTTCTTGAGCTGCTGAATGATTGTTCCGCCGTACTCTTTTTTCCACTCCCATGCTCTCTCCAGGAATTTCTCACGACCAAGGTCTCTCTTGTCGATTCCCTCTTTCTTGAGGGTATCGATGATCTTAACCTCTGTTGCGATAGAAGCATGGTCTGTTCCTGGCTGCCAAAGTGCGTTGTAGCCCTGCATTCTCTTGAAACGGATCAGGATATCCTGCATTGTGTTATCAAGAGCATGTCCCATGTGGAGCTTACCTGTGATGTTTGGCGGTGGGATCACGATAGTAAAAGGTTTCTTGTTTTCATCAACTTCAGCATGGAAGTACTTTTTCTCTTCCCAGTTGGCATAGAGACGACTCTCAATGTCTTTGGGATCATAAGTTTTTGCGAGTTCTTTCTTCATGACTTGTCTCCTTCATAATTTCTTCTAAGGTTGCTTACGAGTTGTATTGTAGCTTCCGCTTCACTAAACTCGATAAAACCTCGTTAAGTGTCCGGAAGCAGTGCTATACACGAAAAAACCCTTAGCAGCCTTCTTGGACTGCTAAGGGCGTAATATCATTAAATATACGCGGTACCACCTTAGTTCACGGAAAAATTCCGCCTCAGTAAGCATCTGGAGCAATTGTATGCGTAAGGCAAGTACTCTGCTCTGGGATTCTCACTAGACTCGTAAAAACCTCGTCAAGTGTTCACCCATGGCTCGTACTAGCCTCGGTCAAGGACACTTCCACTCTCGCTACGCTCGATGGAAGACGTTCGGATTAAGCTCGATAATACCTCGCTAAATCCTCTCAGCCCTCGGCAAGTACTCTGCTCAAATGCTCTATCCTGTAACGTGGATAAAACGGGGACACTTATGGGATCAGTACTACCGACTCCGTTCTGGGTGCCCGGTTCAAAAGCTACCTTCCATATCCTCACTGTCAGCGCCCTCTCACCGAATGACTAGTCAGAATAAAACCAGCCAGACAGGCACTTTCTCTTTAGGCAGGATTAAATATGTACTCCTCTTTCTCATAACCTTTAATGTTTAATTATGAATAACTATATAAGTAAAAAAAATTTGTGTCAAGTATTTAATCCACAATCGCATAGGTAGCCTCAGCCAGGGAGGATTCTGAGATAACAGCGCTGTGCAAAAGGGCTATCTCGCCTTTCTTGGATTTCTTAACATCATAGAGAGCGTTGTCGGCAGCATACATGTAATCCCAGAGCTTACTGGTCTCCTGAGGGACAGAGTTGCGGATTCCCTGGGAAATACTGACTTTCTTGTCGCCGATATATTTTTTTATCTCATCTGGAATGTCGGCAACCTTTTCCCTGAGGCCTCTTGCGCACTCCAGGATCCTGTCATCCTTCATGTTCTCGTATATGATTACAAATTCATCGCCGCCATATCTAAAGCCGTGGATTCCACTTCTGCTATCGCACAACTGCTTGATTGCACCTGCGATATGCTTAAGGCACAGATCCCCCACCTGATGGCCGTAAGTATCGTTAAATGCCTTAAAGTTATCCACATCGAGAAGTTCCACTGCCAGATGCCTGCCCCTGCCATAAGCCTTTTCAAAGGCGTGATCTGCAAACTGGTTAAGGCCGTATCTGTTTCCAAGGCCTGTAAGTTCGTCTGTCTGGGCCTTTTTCTGGAGCATGTTATTTTCTTTTTCTATTCTGGCAAGCTTTTCCCTCATTCTTGCAAAGAACTTGTAGCTTTCCATTTTCTCTTTTTCAAATTCCTGAGTATATCTAAAGAAGTCCTCAAGGGCCGCCTGTCTGGCCTTATTGTCATTGGTCATCTGATATATTTCGCAGCGAAGCCTTGCGTGGTTTAAACGAATATTCGAAATATTAATATCACCAAGTGATCCTTCCGTATATCTGGCAATCCTGATAGCATCCTCTACCATGCCAATACTCAGATAGAACCTGGCTGTATTAAATACATCCTCCATATCATCCAAAGAGAAGTTGTTATTCCGTATCATTTCATTAAGAGCGTTGAAACATTTGTCAAACCCCTCTTTATCCCCAAGAAAATGGCAAGCTCTCATCTTAGTATCGAGAACTGGAATGCTTCCCATTATCTCCTCATTGAAATTCGGGGACTGGGACAGCTTTCTTATAGACTCAAGGCACTTTAAAACTGAATCTCTTTTCCCAAGTTTAATGTAGCAGCCTATCTGCATCAGGTGGCAAAAGAGAATGTTGCGGTAATAGAGGCTTTCCCTGCGATTGCGCCTTATGTGCTTATAAGCGGAACGAACATAGGAAAGGGCAGATTTCATATCATCGCAGGTGTAGTATATGTGGCCGATGTTAAATTCCATAAATCCCGGAATAGCGCTATCTGGCAGATCCTCGCAGTATTTTATCCCGCGCATAAAGAAATCAAGGGCCATTTCACTATTTCCATGGTTTAAGGAATCGATGCCCAAAAGGTTGTAGCATCTGGCAAGATGCTCCTTGTCGCCCTCAGCCTGAAGATATTCAATTGCCTTTAGGAGATTTTGGTTGAACTTGCGATAGTTGGTGCTCAAAAGATAATACGCATCCGCAAGATAATAATAGGCATACCCCACCAGATTGTTATCATCCAGCCTCTTGGCAGCCCTGACAAGACGATTGCAAATACCAATATAGCTACCAGACATAGATGATCTGGCAAGCATCAGTTCACTGTTTAATGTCTGAATCTCATTGTTGTAATCTTTGATATTCATATATTATCCCCGCCCACAACAAAACAGTGTCAACAATTAAACATTCATCCGTTTATAAGTGTATTTTATATTTTACAACATTTTTTCTTTTATATGCAATAAATTTTAGGTCCAGTAGCCATGCTATTTCAAGTGTGAAACATGCATGGTTACTAGGTTTTCTTGATTTTTATGACATAGGTGTCGCCGTATGATATGGTTTACATATATCTGTTGACTTTCCTGGTCATATGATTATTTTTGCTCGTTTATTAGTTTATTTTTGCACCTATCGCAAAACCGCCAATTTACTGGGCTTCGTAAATTTGTTCACCAACATATCCCCAATTTCCACAGAGTTATCCACATGACAATGATGTCATTTATTTATAACTTTTACATCATTTATGCAAAAATACGTATTATTGTTCGAACAATTGATACAATTCGAGAATTTTTGTGGTTTACATAAATTATAGTAATTTTGTTTTATGTCAACCATTTCCATCCTCTTTTTTGTTTTTTGGAAAAAATATTCCTTTTAGTCACCTTTTCTTTCAGACCAGAACTGAAGAATCTCGTTTTTGACTGTTTTAGTCGTGACCGTTTTGTAACCCTTCCACTCCCTCGGGAAAAGAGATTTATAACTTGCTTGCGTGAAACGATTGTCCAAAAGAGTTACAACTCCCCTATCGTCCTCCGTTCTTATTACGCGGCCTGCTGCCTGAAGTACCTTGTTCATACCTGGAAATCTGTAAGCATAATCAAAGCCATCGTAGCCCTTTGTCTCAAAATATTCCCTCAGTACCTCTCTTTCATTGCATACAAGAGGGATACCTGTCCCTACTACCACTACACCGATAAGGCTATCGTATTTAAGGTCTATGCCTTCACTAAATATTCCGCCCATGACGCAAAAGCCAATAACATTCTTATCTTCCACAACTTCCAGATCCATGTGGATAACTTTTGAAAGATCCATGTTATTTCCTGTGGAAAACCTTTCAAGGAAAGCTTCTCTGGCTTCTTCGCTCATGTAATCTCTTTGAACTAGAATCTCTGTGTCCTCTTCATCTAAAAATTCTTCCTCATAAATCTCAAGAACATCTTCAAGAAACTGGTGTGAAGGAAAGAATATAAGATAGTTTCCACTTCTTGCCCTCACTACGCTGTCTATATAGCTTGCAATATTGTAGTACTGCTGGGGACTTCTCTCAGAATACTTGCTGGTAACGTCAACTCCCAGGTATACACCAAGGCTCGACGGGTCAAATACGGACTTGGCATAGATTTCAAAGTCTTCCTCTGTGCCTCCGAGAAGCTTTTTGTAGTACTGGATAGGAAGGAGCGTTGCGGAAAAGAGAATAGAAGACCTGCCTCTTGCCATACATTCCGCTAAATTTCTGGAAGGATCTGCGCAAAATAGTCTCACTAAAAAGCTTCCATCCTCTGAAAACTCGCTAAACATCTCATAATGGTCATCCACAAGATCATATATTGTAAGAAACCTTGAGACATCAAAATAAAACTCCAGAATCTCATCTCTACAAGGCCCCTCTGAATGGTCTTCAAGATATTCTGAAATTATGCCCGCCAGCCTGTTTAGCGGATTTATAAGACTATCTATTGTAGAAAGTTTGCTACAGCCATCGCAGGCTCTTTTCATCTCCAGCATGGCTTTGTTGCATTTTTCCAGGTGTCCCGCTATCTGCGGATGGAACTCTTTTATTGTGTTCTTAAGCTCCAAAAAGCTCTCTTTTCTAAGGAATGCACTATACATGTCTCTGCCGCGATCAAGCAGATTATGAGTCTCATCCACCAAGAATACATAGTCATTTTTCCTGCCTTCTGCAAAAAATCTTCTCAGATAAACAAAGGGATCAAAGACATAGTTGTAATCACAGATAACGCCATCAGCCCAAAGACTCATATCAAGCGACATTTCAAAGGGGCATACCTGGTGCTTTTCGGCATACTCTGTTATCTTTCCCCTGTCAAAAGAGTCTTCGTTTGTCAGAAGATCAAAAATAGCGTCATTTACCCTGTCAAAATGGCCCTTTGCATAAGGGCAGGCCTCAGGATTACAGTTTCTCTCTTTTTCATCCAGAAAACATATCTTGTCCTTGGCGGTTATGGTCACAGTCTTGAACCTGAGATTCTGTCCAGATCTGAGGGTATCAAAAGCCTCCTCTGCTACGGTTCTTGTGATTGTCTTGGCTGTAAGATAAAAGAGCTTTGAAGCCTTGCCCTCTCCGATTGCCTTAACTGTGGGGAAAACCGTGGTTATAGTCTTACCTGTTCCAGTTGGTGCCTCTAAAAACAGCTTTTTTCCGTGGATAATTGTTCTATATACGCCTGCCGCCAGATCTTTTTGCCCGTCTCTATAAGGAAAAGGAAACTGAACAGCCTTTATGGATAATGTGCGCGAAAGTCCCCATTCATACTCAAAATCGGACCACTTGAGATATCTTTTAATAAGATCATCAAACCAGGTTGTGATTTCCTCGTAGGTGTACGAGAAATCGAAATATTTCATTTCCTCAGTATCTATGTTGCAATAGCTCATGCGGACCTTGATTCCAGGGCAATGGACCTGCCTTGAGTAGATTGCGGCATAAACTTTAGCCTGAGCCAGATGCACATCAATGGGCTCTTTCATCTTGGAAAGGTCTCTGTAGGTGCCCTTTATTTCGTCAATCAGAGGGAGTGTACAATTCTGGATGGACCTAAGGGACGGAGTCATAGGACCATCCTGAGCGTTACTAGAACTTGTCAGGACAAAGCTCGCCTGTGGATCGTAGGCATCCTCCTGCCCGTAATACTTGTCCAGAATACCGTCAGCTCTGCCTTCTATAACGAGGTCGTAGTTTTCTGTGCTGTGGACGTATTTAAGTGGTACCTCTGCGTGGTAGTCGGGCCCCATGCTCTTTTGAATCATGCGGTGAATCCTGCCGCCTTCCTGCATGGCATCTGTAGGAGCCTGATGAATTCTGTTATCTATGCTGCCGCTCCTTAGGATAAACTCTACAAGGCCGCGGACGGAAAGTGTTATTTCTAACATGTTTTCTCCTGGGTGGATATTTTGCCAATTCCTAATTTATTAGGTTCCTGCGGACATATTACTCTTTTGTCCACAGGAATTCATAGATTTTTGCCATTTTATGTCAAAAATCTATGAAAACAAGCCATCTAAAGGCAGCTTCGCTGCAGGGCTTGTTTTCCTCTTGTATCATTTTCTTACGAAACCCGCAGCTAGTGCGGGTTTCTATTTGAAGTCACCAAAATCTATAGTATATTGTACCATCTGGTGGCCAATCAAAAAACAATCAAGCCTGCAATAAAGAAAAAAGAGGATAAGACATCGGTAAAGATATCTCATCCTCTTAAATCATAATGTATGTTGAACAATTCAAATAATAAAGAAAAAAAGCTAATTTATCAGCCAGCGATTGCAAGACCATTAAGGTACTGCTCGAACTGCTGGTTATTTCCCTGATACTCAACTGTAAGAGTCTTGGTAAGATCAAGGCCAAATACTCCTAAAATAGACTTCGCATCAACTACATATCTGTTGTAATATATATCCACGTCAAAATCACACTTAGTAGCTTCCTTGACAAAGTCCTCAACCTGTGTAGGCTTCAACATAATGTGCTTCTTAATAACATTTCCTATCATAAAAACCTCCTTGGGATCCATCCATTTATCCCAGAAACCGTTAACATACTTTGTAACGGAACAATAAAAACATTTAAATACTTCTGTGTAATATACACTACGAGTTTGTATATGTAAATAGGAAATTGTGACGAAACTGTGACGAAATCACGAATTTTTTGTAACCCCTTACAGAAGCGCATGAATACTGGATAAACAAAACCCTTGCAATCTAGAATACACCGTTTTAATATGTAATAAGTTAACCAAAAAATATGAATTTGGAATTGGAGCATATTAATTATGGAGAATCTCAAAATCCCTAAGAAGTATGAATCCGCTCTGGATCTTCATGATACTCAGATCGGAATCAAGACTGTAAAAGACTTTTTTCAGGGCATGCTGGCAACAAGGCTGAACCTCCTTCGAGTTACAGCGCCTTTATTTGTTACACCCGAGTCAGGTCTTAATGATAACCTAAATGGTGTGGAAAGACCTGTTTCTTTTGACATTCTTAATGAAAATGAAAGGCCAGCCGAGGTTGTTCACTCTCTTGCCAAGTGGAAGAGATTTGCACTGAAAAAATATGGATTTGGCGTTGGTGAAGGTCTTTATACTGATATGAATGCTATCAGACGTGATGAGATTCCTGATAACATCCACTCAATCTTCGTTGATCAGTGGGATTGGGAGAAGGTTATCGAAAAGAAGGACCGTAATCTTGACTTCTTGAAGGCCACAGTTCGTGATGTTTACAAGGTTCTTCGCAAGACCGAGAAGTTCATGTCTATCCAATATGATTATATAGAAGAAATCTTGCCCGATGAGATTTTCTTCATTACTACTCAGGAACTTGAGGATATGTTCCCAGACAACACTCCTAAGGAGCGTGAATACTACATTGCCAAGGCTAAGGGCGCTGTATGCATCATGCAGATTGGTGACGATCTTGCTTCTGGCGACAAACACGACGGACGTGCTCCAGACTATGACGATTGGCAGCTGAATGCTGATATTATTGTTTACTATCCTATTCTTGATATTGCTCTTGAGCTTTCCAGCATGGGAATAAGGGTTGATGAGAAATCTCTTTTGTCACAGCTTGAAAAGGCCGGCTGCACAGAGAGAGCTAATCTCCCATTCCAGAAGGCTATTTTAGAAAAGGATCTTCCGTACACAATTGGTGGTGGTATCGGACAGTCCAGAATATGTATGTTCTTCCTTAGGAAGGCACATATTGGAGAGGTTCAGTGCTCAATCTGGCCAGAAGAAATGGTGACTGAGTGCGATAAAAATGGAATTAAATTGCTGTAATATATAATTTTCGAACAAAACGGCGTATTCTGTGGTGATAATCGTCAGATAAATATTTTTTGCTCCTGTTAAGCTGGACACTTCGATGAGCCCAGAGCATCAATTTCATCGTGCAGAGGCACTCGAAATTGATTGGTCTCATCTACGTAGCTTAAAAAGTCGCAAAATAATATTCATCTATCCTCTTACTACCGCAGAATACGCCGTTTTGCCGATAGTGTATAAATACCGATTATATTGTATTATATTTGCCGATAGTGAATATATAACGTTTATGATGTGTTATCTTTGCTGATAGTGCGTAGATAACGTTTATGATGTTTTATTTTTGCTGATAGTGCGTAGATACCAGTTGGTTTGTGCATTGCTAATATTTTTAAAATGAGATAAGTCTTTGAAGAAAAGGAGGAATGGTTTGAAGAATACACTCCATCAGATAATTGAAGATACGCCGCAGGTTAAGGCGGTGATTGTTGGGCTTAACACTAATAAGTCAGAGGATGAGTTTGAAAGGTCCATGAATGAGTTAAGAGAGCTGACTAAGGCTCTTGATATCAAAGTAGCCTGCACTACAACTCAGAATCTTCCAAGCCCAGACCGCAGCACCTATGTGGGAAGTGGTAAGGTCGAAGAAATAAAAGGCGCAATTGAGATGTTTGACGCTAGCATCGTAATTTTTAATGATGACATCTCTCCTATGCAGATCAGAAATCTGGAGAAGGTACTAGACACCGAAGTTATCGACAGAACTGGACTTATCCTGCAAATCTTTGCCCAGAGGGCCAAGACAAGGGAGTCTCGTCTTCAGGTCGAATATGCCCAGCTTCAGTACATGCTACCAAGGCTTGTGGGAATGAGAAGCTCTCTTTCAAGGCAGGGCGGAGGAAGCGGAAGGCTCTCCAATAAGGGTTCAGGTGAGAAGCAGCTTGAGCTTGACAGAAGACGTATCGAGCACAGAATGGCTGAGCTTCGAAGAGAGCTAGAAGCTGTGGAAAAAGAGCGTGAGACTCAACGCGGCAAGCGTATAGATTCGGGAATTCCCAAGATATCTCTTGTAGGATACACAAATGCCGGCAAATCCACGATCATGAATAATCTTCTTCGCCTCTATGGCGGCGAAGCCTTTGAAGATAAGCAGGTTTTGGAAAAAGACATGCTGTTTGCAACTCTGGATACTTCTGTCAGAAAGATAGCAGCTCCCGGGAAGAGACCCTTTCTTTTGACAGATACCGTAGGTTTTATAAGTGAGCTCCCTCACTCTCTGGTCAAAGCCTTCCGTTCAACCCTGGAAGAAGCCAAGTACGCCGACATTATTCTAGAGATCATTGATTTTGCTGATCCTGAATATCGTTTTCACATGGATGTGACGAGAGAAACTCTGGCAGAAATAGGCGCCGGAGACATCCCAGTTATCTATGTTTTCAACAAATCAGATCTTGTGCAGGATGAGCAGCGGGATAATGATCAGCTTGTTATGGATGTTCCAAGGGCTGTGGATGACAGGGCCTACATCTGCGGCAAGGATCAGGGCAGCCTTGATACTCTTATCGATCTTATAGAGGAAAAGCTTGGCGCAGACGATACTCTGTGCGATATGCTCCTGCCCTACTCAGAGGGTGGTCTTCTTAATATGCTAAATGAAGCCGGCAAGGTTAAGGCCAGTGAATACCTGCCAGAAGGCGTTAAGGTCAGCGCCATGCTAAGCGCCAAGGAATACGCCAGGTTTGCAGAATATATTATGTAATTAAAAAAAAGATTTGTTACCCCTAATTTGGTGAAAAAGGGTAACAAATCTTTTTTCTTCATCAAATATTGGATTTATTTCTCAAAAATCAGGCATTTGCAGCCTGATGCTCTTTTCTCACACTCTTTTCAAGAGCTTCTGCCTTGATTCTGTGGAGAGCTACGCGAACTGCAGGAATTGCCATAACTGCAATTGTAAGAATGGCCTCTGCTCCGATGTAGGAAGCATTATAGGTAAGTGAATAACCAAGTGCTGATGAACCCTCTGGAGCGTAATCAGCAAAAAAGATCACACCTGACAAAACAGAGAAGACATATCTTCCGAAAATTCCTGCAAAGTAACCTTTGAGCATTCCAACCTTGCTATTGTGGAAAAATCCAGCAAGACCAAGTGCGCCGAATGCAAGGATGTAATCGCACAGAAGCTGTGGAACGCTGATGATATATGGATCTGCGATCATCTGAAGAAGTCCATAAGCAAATGCTGCAGACAAGCTGACTCTTGGGCCATACAGATAACCAATATATGTTACAAAAAACATGCTAAATACAGTAAGTGAACCGCCCATTGGAAGCTTGAAAAGCTTGATGTTTGAAAGAACAAAAGCAAGAGCAAGGCAAAGAGCTGACACTGTGATCTGCTTGACACTCATCTTGCCTTTTCCATCTGAATTCTTGAAAAAGCTGATAGTTGCAAAAGCTATAAGTGCAAGAACTACAACAAGTGCATATCCTCCCTTGGTGATATTGTAGTAAACATCTCCATCTTCAATTACTTTTTCTAAAAATAATCCCATTAAAAAATCCTCCCTAGATTTATCCGCATCCAGGGAGGAATCTTATATTCCCTCTAAGTTGTTCTGAGCAAATGCACCTTTCGTGAATCTCTCCAGCTTTGAAAGTGTGATTCCTAACTCTCAGATTCATCTCAGTGATCACACCTAAAATCCTGTAATCAAGTAATTTACAATTATCAGAACATGTAGCTTCCCTACGCCGGCATTATCCGGGTCAGGTAATAAGGGTTAGACGCTCGTAGCGTTCAATCTCAGCATAGCTCCCCTAGCGGCTTTATTTTATTCTATTACATTAAACTCTTATGTGCAGGGAATGTCAAGTGAGTGAATAATAACTTGGCCATAGCTAAATAAATTCAGATACATGTTTCTTTACATATCATTTTTTCTTGATTGTTAAAGTATATCCGATAGAATCAAGATACTTTATCACTGTGCCTATAGTCACACTTGCCCCATTTTCTATTCTACTGATTGCCTGCTGTGATAGTCCGGACAAACGGCTCACATCCTTTTGTGTGAGAGCTTGCGCCTTACGGGCATTGATCATTTCCTGCTTAAATGCCATTTCTGTTAAAAAAAGCTCATGCTGTTTTTTCAACTCTGCGTCACTTGATATTATTTCATCAACAATCTCTTTTTCCTGTTCATAACTACTCTTTACCAACATAACATTCACCTTACATAAGCCCTTCTCGTTTAGCTCTTTGACACATTAGTACAAACGCAATCGCTCCTTCAAAGCATCCTGTAATGTTTGAGAGAAGTTGATTCCTGCAGCAGTTGCGGCATCATTAAGCCATGCTGGAACAGATAAAGTCTTTTTTACAGCCATATTGTTCAAAGTATGTCTATATGCCACTGTATCCACGCTGATCAAAGATGAAAACTCACCCCTCTTCATTTTCAAAGATAAAATGTTAGATGGCACAGGAATCTCGCGCTTATTATCTTCATAGTGAACTAGCATAATTGCCAAAGCATCATTAGCCATTCTTAAAGCATCCGCCAAATCATCTCCCGAAGAAAAACACCCATCCACATCTGGAAATCGGACTGAAAAACCATTTTCTCCTTCTGGAGTAAAAATTGCTGGAAATATATATTTTGCCATTGTTGTTCCTCCTCGTCTTTATAAAAGTCCTGCTGCCCTAAGAATACTTTTGTGTCTTAATATATAACAATTTGTTTTTCTTTTTATTTTTCTGACTATCTCAGATACAGTTGCCATATTACTCCTTAATAGTATACGTAATTAATACGTATGTCAATTTACTTAATATTCTTTAAGACAATTCACCAACCTATAGGGATCAAAGACATGCGTCTAGTTGTTCAGAAATAGCGCACTTAAAGAAAGGCACAGATAAGCCACATCTCGTGACAAGCGCGCAAAAGTAGTTCCCGCTACTTAACTCGCTGCCGTCATCAATGGCACGTGCAAGGACTCTCAAGGATAATCCCTATAGGTCAAGTGTTTGAAGATACTAATCATGCAAGAATTCTTGTTCAAGGAAGTTCCAGCGAATTAGACACGCTGTCTGCATAATTAGTTGCTTAGAATAAAGCTGAAGTTTTAAAATTTTAATATCTCAAAACCACTTGCGTTAGAATATCAGCAAATAATAATTCTGTAAATAGTTTTTTGACAACATTAATAAAATCGCAAGGAAATCTTAAGAAAATCGCAAGAATTTGACGGCATACGGTGGTTTTGCAGACTGTATTACATAATAGTCTTGCAATTAAAGCTTTTTCATGACAATTTTGTTGAACATAAAACCGGTGAAAAACTCAATGCAAATGACATCCCGTTTATTCATGTGCTCCTAAAAAGAATCACATTCCTTGCTGTAATAATAAAACTAATCATCTGATCAGCGTCTCCATAGAGCATCCTAGAGCCTTGGAAAGCTGGTATAAGGTCGCGCCTTGTGTCTTGTGGATATCTCTCTGCCCCTGCTCAAAGAGCTGTATCTGCCTAAGTGGCACGCCTGATTTTTCAGCCAGAGCTTTCTGGGATAATTCCGCATACGTCCTAAGGCGCTTAAGAGCACTCTCTTCTCCACTGGTCTTGCACTTCTCATCCATGATTTCAACAAATAAAGAAATATCAGCCTCATGAAGCGTGTCGTACATGCCATACAGCATATCTACAGGCACACGCTCATCAATTGATTTGAAACTCATTCCAGAAATCCACTGGTAATATGCAAGTGCCCATCCAATCCAGTACTCCCTGGACTTATCAAGATACATCACATCTTCCATTTCTATGTGCCTGTCTGAACTTCTCTCGATAACTTCCCTAGCAACTTCGCAGCCATTTTTACCAGCAACATATGTGGGATTTCCAATTTCAAACTGGCTATTCATGCCACTTACCATAAACATGTCATAGAACGCCCGTAGCGTTAGTCCAATAGTATTGACCGCATAGTCAAACATATCTCCCATAACACGTTGTGCCAGGGGCAAGTACATTTCATCATAAGCGCAGCATTTCATCAGGCACACCTCCCCTCATTATGTCCAGAATATATATTTCATCCATCAACCTGGAAGTAGGCCTCAGCTCCTGATACTGGCTTCTGGCCTTTTTATCTCTGCTTATCATTTTATTAAAATACAGGTCACACTCAGCTTTCTCGTAACTTACAAATCTAATGCTGTCAAAGGCTCTTTTGCTCTTAAGGACAATATGATCATTAAGCTCTCCAAGCCTCATTGCTCTGCTCAATTTCTGTAGAGAGATAGTTCCCATAATAAAATCCTGAACAAATGAAAAATAGGAATCATCTGCGCGATACCCTTTTATCACGTCAAATCCAGAAATATCCACAAGATAATTTTCCTGTAGAAAAATCTTGGCTTCCTCCGCTATGCTCTTCCTCTGCCAATAGCCTCGGTATTTGGTCAAAAGAGCTAGCCAATTCAGAATATTGTAATCCTCATTCAGATTACAAAAAGATAAGCCTTCCGTTTCAAGTTCATAGCAATTAGAGAATCCGTCAGCATTCCGTTTACATGCCCATTCCTTGGACAATTCCTTGTCCTCAGTACAGTAAAAACCCTTCCCATAATCATTACCTGCGTTGCCAGCACCATAGACAGGATTATATATAATATTCTCAGAACCGTGATATAAAACCATAATAACCTCGTGCATAAAAAATATCGCTGAAGAGATACTTTTATTATATCTCTACAGCGATACATTTTCAAACTATTATTACATTACAGCCTCAATATCATTCATTTACTCTTTACTAGTAACCAATATATCCGCCAAATAGTATTCACAGTACATCCTTAATATCAGTCATGCGGCCAAAAAATGGGTCTTCAATTACCAGGCTCATGAAATCCTTATCAAGGATTTTGACTTTGCCGATCAGTGCCAGGAGCACTTCGTCTAATTTCTTGTTGGTATAATGGAGCATCTGGTCAAGTCCCAGAATCTGAGTGTAATCCTTGTAGAAGTCCAAGACGCCCTGCTGAGCCCTAAGAACACACTCTATGGCCTCTGGGCTTCTTGTCTCCTTATCATAGAAAGGCTCTCCATTTCCATAAAACTCCTGCAAACTAGGCTCTGGAGATGAAAGGATAGTCTCAAGTATATAATAGCTATTAAAAATTTCGCTTGAAGCTCTTTCTTTTTCCGTATAAAAGGGCATTATCTCAAGTCCTTTATCTGCCATGAACTCTGGCTCCAACTGAAGGAAATAATAGCCCTTAAGATTTGCAGTCAGAATATTCCCAAGAAATAATTGAGTAGTACCCTTTGCCACAAAGTCAAAAACTGCCACATCTCCGCTACGTGGAACTCCAACTTCATCTGAATACTGTTGGTAGACAGCTCGCAATTTCCCAGCTCTTTTTAAAATGAGACTATTTTTCTCACAAGTGCTCAAGCCTTTAGCTTCGTCAAGCTTTATCCCATATCTGACTTCCAGCTCTTTTACCGGATCTCCGAAATACCTCATGCTACTAACGTAATCTATGTCTTCGGCATTTCTAACGCCAGCCCGTATTGCTGCAGTCCGGGAAGTCAGGAAATAAATGCATTTGTAGCCAAATGGGTCCTGAGTATCTTTGTACATCCTATGCAAAAGAAATCCATCCCTTGCGCACAAAAGGACAGCCGCAATACTTTCTTTCTCTGTTTCTGTTTTTAGCCACAAAGCAAAGTCAGTGATCATGTTCCCGCAAAAGAGATAGCCAATCTCCCAGGCATCGCTTACAGCCAGCAATTGACTATCTTTTTCCCAGGCAAAGGGATTTGAAAAGAAAGTATTGATAAAGAGACCAACTTTAATTCTGTCAGATAGATTGACGACATAAGGCTCGCAACCCAGGCCACCTAAAGCCTCGTATATTTCCATCCCACTTAGCAGCTTAAAGGCCTTGATTCCGCTTCTTTCTGCGTTTTGGACATCAGCATATTCATCATCTCCGATGTGAAGGAGATTATTGCTCTTAGCTTTTTCTTTTAACACGTCAAACAAGCCCTGATTCTTGGCGTAACCATATTGAGAAGAAATAAGAATATCCTCAAAGCCAGTAATCTCCAGCGCTTCCAGCAATGTCTTTATCTTTTCCTCATTGTAGTAGCAGTCAGATGTAATGAAGACCTTTTTGCCATGAGAAATGCAGTAATCAACTATCTCAGCCATTCCCTGTCTGGCATTCATCAGAGAATGATCCACCTTCCACTCAAGCTCTGAAAGCTCATAGGCAGGAGAATCTGAATTCAAAGCATCTTTAAGCTGATTGATCAATTCCTGTGGCTCGTAGGCAAGAAGGTGTTCATATATCTCTTTCAGCTTTGGTGCCTTTGTCACAGAAAGCTCTTTTTCTGCAAAAAGACGTTTCCTTGCAAAATCTTTAATAGCGATGCCTTCACGCCTTAATTGTCTATCCACCAGTTCAAAAACATCAGTATAGCTCATGGTTTTTCTGGAAACTAAGGTGTCAAAAAGGTCAAAGCTCACAGCATCGGAAGCATCTATCGCAGCAATCAATTCATTTCGACCAAGTGCGTGTATATTCTTATAATCGTATATAACTTTATTTTCAACAAGAAGGTCATTTCCCCTTACATCAAACACGGCTATGCCACTCTGGATGCAGGATTCACGGATTCTTTTTGCAATAACCTTGCAAGAACCAGGCCTGGCGATAACTATGACCACCTCAACTCCATGGTTTATAGCCTCATCCAAAGGCATGACCTGAAATCCATACAGCTCTCCATCCTGCCTGAAGCCATCTAACAGGCACAAAATATCAAGCCCATTCCCATTTTCAGAAATGAACCTCTCAGTCTCAGTGCTGAGGCCGTATAGAGCTATTTTCTTTTCCTTAAGATTTGTTAGATCAAGCATTCCAAGGTAGCTCCTAACAACAAATATTATATATTTCCAGTTTTATATAATAATAGAAAAACTCCTGGTGCAACAGTCTATACTCTACACCAGGAGCTTCAATATTACTTATTTAAACTTTTCTTTAATTCTTCCAATTCTTTTCTCAGTTTATCGTTTTCTTCCTGTAATTCCCTACGATGAGCTTCTCCTTCTGCTCTTCCCTCAATTCTGCCTTTATCAAGACCTTTATGATATATTCTAACCTCAGGAATATCTAACGTTTTTCCGCCCATAACAACACCTACCTTCTTATGGATATTTTTATGATTAGAAGTTAACTTATCGGCCACCTCATGAGTTAATCTTATGATAGCACCATAGGAAAAAGCTGACAAGTTGCCCCTCTTCAGCTCCTCATCTAATCTTCCATAAATATCATCATACACTTCAAAAAGTGCATCCAACTTTTCCTGATCATTATCAATGAGCTGTAACTGACGTTCGTACTTAAAAATGTAGAATGGCAATAACATGTATAACTTACTATCAAATATGTCGTCCAAGTCATAATCAGCAATCTTTATAATCTGGACTTGGTATGAAATTTGCTCTCCACTTGGCATTTCAATTTCAACTACAGCTCTTTTAGGAGCGTCGCTGGACTCTCTAAGCAAAAGTATCCCCGTATTAGGGAATTTCATATGGATCTTATGAAGTCCTCTTTCTGCACTATCCAAAGCAATCTGAGAATCGTATTCAAAAATTCTGACTAGTATAGAGCCATCATATCTTTTACTCTCACATTCAATATGATAGCGCTTAGTTACATTTTCAAATATTATCTCCAGGCTTGAATCTGTAATTCTTTTTACGCCTGTCTTGTCCTTTTTCTCAACAATGTGTTCATTTCTAAGTCTTTTTATCACGGCAGTTTCATCATAGTTTTCCCCAAACATATGATTGATAACAGGAACAAGAAGGTCATTGCACTCACCTTCCATAGTCCTGAATGCGTTATCATAAATGCTGCCAGAATTACATCTTTCTCTCTTTCGTTTCTTTCTCCTCATTTTTCCTCCTGTGCATAATTAGTTGTGACTTAACCATGCATAGAACAGACAAATGACATAAAGAACTTAAGATAATAACTCAAGAAAAATAATTGTCAAAATAACTAAACTCACTCATCATGGGAAAGCTTGGCGAAATGCCGCGATTGCTACACATGAAAAAATCACAGGAGTGAGTTTAACACATCAGATTCCTAGTGTAAAGTATGAAGTTATCAATGTGCATTTTAGCATTCCAAATAAATATATACGTATTTCAAGCCTTTATATTCAAGCATGCCCGAACATACCCCAAAAGTGTATTTTCAAATACTTCCGTAGTGAAATGCTCCTCATATATATTTCTAGCACATGCTCCAATTTCTTTTAAATTATCCTGATGTTCTACGCACCATTTAATCTTTTCAGCCAGTTTTTCAGAAGATTCACTTGAAAAAATAAAACCATCAATTCCATTATGTATGTACGCCGCTGTGCCAGTAGCATCAGATACAAGGCATGGAACCTTATGCATCATGGCCTCTGCGCAAACTGTGGGCATCGGATCCTCTCGTGACGGGCAGATCAGCACATCCGTGTTTTCAAGTATGTTATTTATCTCATCCCGTCCTACAGTCCCAACAAAGTTCACATTTGAATAGGGCTCCGCCCTGCGACAAAGCTTCTCCGCAAAAAGAGATTCATCCTGCCCCACAAGCTTAAAAGAACACTTTGAAAGAGTATCTTCACCCAATTGCTCTATCGCATCCAGAAGAATATCCTGGCCCTTTCTCCACTCAATATAACCTATAGTTGTAAAAAGAACTCCCGGCTGCTTTTCTTTACTCTTATTAGCCTCCAACAGGTCAGCGTTAGTCTGTGTCGAATCAGCAACTGCATATAAAAGCTCAGAAATATCCGCACTTGGAACACGGCTTTGAAACGCTCTATTTGGAACACTTCCCACAGATAAAAGCTTGATATTGGACCTGTTGATGTTTTCAAGGACGCCTTTCCTAATACCCTGATAGAAAAATGCCGAATCATGAAGCCACCAGATGATTGGGATATCTTCCGCAGTCTTCTTTAAAAAAGTATGATAATTTATAGTGTTACATATTACCAAGTCAAAATCGCTTATCCATCCTATCTGATTCATGGGCAACAACTGAAGTCTGCTATCCACAATGACATCTATGCCTTCTTCTGTCAGGTTCTCTCTGAGTCTACCATCAATCATTGATCCAAACGTAACTCTATATCCGTTTCCCTGCAGCACCTTGGCTGCATTAAACAGCGCCAGCGCTGGCCCTCCTAGATTAAGATCATGTGATAGTAAAAGAACTGACTGCGTCGCCTCAGGGCCCTGCTGCCTCTTAACTTTATATATAGCTTTTTTGTCCTCTTTGTAGTCGTAGCCTGACTCTGTAAACAACTTGTATAAATCGTAAAAGTGAAAAATCTTCTCCTCAGAAACTCCTAACTCTCGAAGCTGCGCCTTCATCTCCAGATAGTAAAAACTAAGAATCACAACAGCATCAAAGTTAAACTCCTGTATCTTTTCAGGGCCAACTATAGGCCACCCATCTATGTAAGTTCCCTGCTTTTTGACATTATTATCAAGAACAGCCACAACGTCCTGCTCATGAAAGAAATGGTGGTATCTGTTGTAATAATCTCCTGTGCCAAAAAGAACGAACTTCAATTTGCCTCTCCTTGTATAAAAAGAAAAACTCCTGATGCTTGATAATTTCATATCCTACATCAGGAGTTACCAGCCTAAAAATCACAATGATTTGTTCTCAGCAGTCTTCAAATCCATATAAATTGCCTCAACATCATAGTCAGGGGCATACCTTGAAGCAACTGAGCGCATAGTGTTGGATTATCAAAGATAAGCTTCGCTTTTTTCATTCTGCATATACATATGCCTCCTTCATTTATCTATAACTCCAAAATTCTTGTGAAACGGCATATGCAAGAACTGCTCAGCCTTTCCAGATTGGAATTGAAACTGTAAAAGAAATTTACAGCTGTCTGAGCATATCATAATGCGAATAAATTTGCAAGAACGTCATAATCTTCTGATGTAAACTATGAAATTATCAATGTGCATATGTATTAAAACAGGCAAACAAACTATAATGTATAAATGTTGTTAAATCCTTGTTCCATCAATATTCTTCTAATTTCCCCATGATACTTAGGTATAGTGCATATAAGCACTCCTATATTTTCAACAGGCTTTACATCATATACTGTTCCCAGTACCGGAACGCCATAAAACTCACTCCAATGTAAGTCCGGATGAGGGCTTACCAGGTGTCGAAATAACCAATTTTGCGGTAAATGAAAACTACATCAATAATCATCCTAGCAGAAAAGGAATCGGTACAAATATTTTTAAATACTACATTCTGCCAAAATATGACAGGGGCTGCATCTTTATGTATCAGGTATTATGATTATTCACAACTGCACTGTTCATTTAATATGGACGGTGCAGTTTTATGCAACCACCTTTTCTAACTAGTACAAATCACATAAATATTTACTTTCCTCCATATTCATCAGTAGTGATTAATTTTTCATAACAATCAAAAACAAACTTAATATCACAATCATTAAATTCCATCTTTGAAAGCGCATCCCTATCACACACGTACTTTAGTCCATTAAACGGATACTGAACATACCAGACCTTCTGGTTACATGCCAGAGCCGCAGCAACTCTGTGTGCTCCATTGATTAAACTTCCCGTACTAGCTACCGGAAGAAATCCATCTTTTCGAAATCCGTCTCTATTCATAGAATCAACAAGGCGACAAAAACTATCTTTAAAAACTCCAATACCTCTTTTCCCTGAATACTCAGAAAAATAAGCTGATATATAGTTTTCTGTAGGCTCTTTTGCTCCACATCCAGCCATAATAAACTTTGTATAAAGCTGCTCTCCCTTGCCACCAGTTTCACCGTTTAATATCTCTAAGGCATATAAGTAGCGAATAATAATATCTAGTCTATCCTCATTTACAAACATCACGGAATCAGCTAAAACAGCATTTTCCATTTCGGCTGCAATATCCCTGTCTTCATACCCATATACAATATTCTCATGTATTGTGTAATCATCATTCCACAGTATTTTTTCTTCAGATACTCCTAGTTCTACAAGGTCATCATGGATGGAGTTATATACAGATTCAGCCTCTGCAGTAACTACAATAAAATCATATTCAACATTTTTTATCATTTCAGGTGATTCTACTGGAAGATTTAGTTTTCTAAACCATTCATATTGTCGATCAACCCACAATGCCACTTCTGCATACTCAGAAGTCTTAAGCTGTCTATAAAAATCATAGCCAACTTCACCAGCACCATAAATTACTAATCGGCATCCCTTGGGAACTTTTGAAAAAGGAAACAAAAATCTCATAATTGTTTTTCTGGCATTTTCCAAAGTATCTTTTCCTTAGAAATACCATTCTCCTCTAATCGTTTTCTGATTTCCGATAAAAACCTGTTATGTTCCACTCCTATAACAACGTAGTCAATATTTTCATTTTTTAAGATCTCAGGCGACTGTACTGGAAATCCTATATCTCCAAATTTATTATCCACCCAAGATATCATTTTCACCGAATCCATACTTTGCAATTGTTGAAAATAGCACTTTCCCACCATTCCTGCGCCGTACAAAGCAACTCTACTATGTTTCCTATTCAGAATCTGTCTTATCCCATATGGAAGTAAATATACAGTTTTTGTAAGTACTCCCCTGTCCTTATACTTCTTCTCCTTAATAAACAAAAACTCTGGTAACTCGTTTTCACATATCTCTTTTTTAAGGATTTTCCAATTCTCATCCTCTATATATTTATCATTCTCTTCTGCAAGACCAATTCGAGAGAATCCATCACTATGCAACACGTCATAGACCTGTGCGAAGCTCTCGTAAGTATTAAACCAACCAGTTCTTTCAAATATATTCTTAATTGCAAAATTCAAATATATGTCCTTTTTGGCTAATAACACCTCTTTACTCTTAATTCTATTCCAAATGGCCTCTAATACTATTATCGTATCAAGCGGGCTATTATCATGTCTTCGCATTGAACTATTGGGATTTTCACTTCTATAATGAACTAAAACTTCATCTAAAAAAGATATCTTAGAAGCGCAAAAAAGCGCAAAGAAAGTAAAATACATGCTAAAAGCCGTAACGCGTTCATCCTGATGGCGAATATTGTTCGTAGCTAAATAAGCATGTCTATACAACTTATTCCAAACAGTAGTTGTCGTGTAATGAAATGGATTTCCGTCATATGATTCATATCCGCTCTGCAAAAGCCAGGGTGCAGGACGTTTTTCTTTTGTCGCATAGTGAAATTCATCGGCCGCAAATATCAGAACATCGCTCCCACTACTTTCGATTGAAGAAACTGCCTTTTCTAATAATGTTCTTTCAAATCTGTCATCCGCATCCAAAAAGAGAATATACTCACCGCAAGCCTGATCATACCCAGCATTCCGAGCTGCCCCGCCTCCTTTATTATTCTGAGATATGAGTCTGATACGACAGTCATTTTTGCAATAATTCTCCAATATTCTCTGACTATCATCTGTAGAGCCATCGTTCACGCAAATAATCTCGAAATTATCATAAGTCTGATTTAGCAGATCATTTAACGACTCCTCAAGATAATTAGCAGCATTGTAAACAGGTATTATTATTGACACCCTCTTACTAGTTTGCTCCATTTAAATCATCTCCATGGTTTGTAGAAGTTCTTCAGCTCTACGTTTACTCTCCCTATCCTTATCAGTAAACCAACTAGCAGCGTACTGATGAATAGAAAAAGAATTCTTAGTAATATACTGTCTTCCTGTGTGATTACTCTGCACTGTCAGATAATTCATAGGAAGTATCGTCATTCCATCAACCGTTTGCATGTGCCCGTTGCATTTTAGTCCATGTCTTTTTAAAACTTCTGTCTGATAAGTAGGTGAAGCAATTGTATTAAGGGTTCCATCCTCATTTACAAAGCTAAGATTCTCATACGCTTCATACATTTCCTTAAGTATTTGGAATCCTTTTCTCGCCCCAAAGCCAACGCCCAATGCCACCTTTGCATTATCCTCAAATCCAGCATACGCTTCTAAAAATAACAGTTCATCCAATGCTTTCAACAGCTTAACATCAGTATCAAGATAAATACCGCCTTGCTCATAAATCACCTTCAATCTGAAATAATCTGGAACAAAACCATATCTACCTTGCTCATATGCTTCCTTGACATATTTGCACTCATCAAGATTACAGTTTTCTTCACCCCAACGTATTATTTCATAATCAGGGCAGCATTTATGCCAAGTTTCAATATTCTTTTTGTAATCATCCGGAATTTCTTTTCCACCAAACCAAAAATAATGAATAACTCTCGGAATTTGCTCAGTATCATGTTTACCGAGTATTTCATCGCAATCCTCTATAGTTATCAGCTCTTTTTCATAGTTTTCTTTTCTCATCAAAAGAAAGCTAAACACTATCACGTCATCAGGAACACACTCTTCCAATATCTTTAGGATTTCCAGAAAGGCTCCGGACGTAATCAGAATGACTGCTTCAGGACTACTGGACAATGCCTCTTTCAATCCAGTGACTATATAGTTATTTCCATACACTTCTCGCACCATGCCACACTTGTCAGTACTACTATCAACCAGCTGGATTGAGCTACATAATTCAGACAAATTTGTAAAGACTTCGCTCATCTCATCTAGCATCTTGCCTACACCGTAGCATATAAGATTTTTGCCCTTGATATACTCTAAGAACCTTTCATAATGCGAATTATATAGTTTCATTTTCGCCACTCCGCTTATCATTTCATCACAATAAGTGTTCCTGCTCTATCTGCAATTGGTACGCATTTTAAATCAAATCTATTGTCTTTTTCGTACCTTCTGACCGCTATCTCAACACCTTCCAACGAAGCCGTATGATAATCATGTATAAAAATAGCCCCGCCTTCACTTAACCGTGGATAAAAGAACTTTAAACCCTGATATGTTGATTCCTCAAAGTCGACATCAAGAGATACAAATGCAAATTTCTCTTCATAAACTTTCTCAGGAATGGAGCTTGGGAAAAAACCCTTGCAAATCACACCTTTTTTAGGATAAGGAAGAGCACTCATTACTGCGTCCTCTCCGCTTATCTTGTGTGCTTCTATAAAAGATTCATCACAATAACCGTTCTCAATTTCTCTCCTGGCTTCTTCATCATTAAATCCTTCAAACGTATCAAACAAGTAAATCTGCCTGTCTGGAAAAATATCATTAATCAGCGCTGAAAAGACTCCTCTGAACACTCCAAGTTCAGCCACCGCTCCCTCTATATTCTTTCTTCTAATCTCCTTGGCAACAAACTCAAAAGTGCGAAATCTAAAATACTCATCCAAGTATTCAGAACCACAAAACATTCCGGTTCCTACACGTATAGCCTCGTCCACTTTGTCATATTCATTTCGCTTCGTTATAACATATTTTCCAAAAGAGAGATTTTCATAAAGTTTTCCATCGACATCTTTTAGTCTCTCAAATGCTTCCTTGCAAAGAGTCTCTGCATTGTTGTCTGTTAATACAATTTTTTCCCATGGAATACGTAAATTGAAACATTGTTTAAGTATCTCTATATATGCCTTGCTACATATAACAAGATAATCAGCACTTAACAACCTTTCAGCGATTTCATCTGGATGTAATATTTTCATCCCCTTATATTCAGTTTTACTCAAATCGCTGTCTGCAAAGAACAGGATTTCACAATTTCCAAAACATCCGTTATTAAGATAGTACTCTGTTCTGCCACCTGTACCCCACAATATTATTTTACGCATATCCGTTCTCCATCAGAATTTGACACAATCAATTGCCCACACAATTTTTTCTCGCTCAATACCAATAGAACTCAGCTCATTTATTACTGCCTCAGCAATACTTCCGTTTTCAATTGCTATTACAACATAGTCAAAATCAAAATCGGTAATCTGCCAAGGTTTGGCTATCTTAAACTCTTCAATATTACCTTCAACGTTCTTATCTATCCATGCGACTATTCTGTACGCAGGATTTTTCTTTAATTGAGAAAGATACATTTTCCCTATCTTACCTGCTCCATACAATATAATCCTGCTGTTATATGGAACACTCGAATAAGGGAAAAAATAATACCTTCTTGGTATTTCTTCACCATAAGCCCGCAATCGTAAATTCACACTATAGGCATAAAAATAATCTATTTGCCTCTTAATATCTTCATAATCATCAAACTCTGCCAACAAATGCTCATACAGCTCATATAATTTTTGGGCATAATCTTGCTTTTTAAAGTATGGCGCCACCTGAGAATCAGCTCGTTGTCTATGATAATAGGCTCCTCTTTCAATAAAGATTGCTGAATTAACCTCCTTCATAAGAGGGTATAGAATCGCCACATCCTGACCATAATTACCAGTCAAATAACTTGATTTTTCTACATATTTCTTCAGCAAATCTTTCTTAAAAATCTTGTTGCATAAAGACGGGTCCAACCCAAATCTACTATCTGGAACACTCCAAATCATCGTTGGAAATATTTCATTCAATATTCGTTCACGAGAATATTCACCAGAAAAATACGTTTCCTCTTTGTACACATTTTCATCTGAGAAATACCTGAAAATAGGATAAACAATTACGTCTGGTTCTCTACACAATAATTCACTAATGCTATCGTAAGTTCCTGCTTCAATCCAATCATCCGAATCCACTATAGTAATATATGTACCTTTAGACTGTTCAATGCCGTAAGAGATAGCAGACATAACTCCACCATTAGGCTTATGAAAAGTCTTAACGTTGTCGTGGTCATTTGCATATTCATCGCATATTGCGCCTGATCCATCATCTGATCCATCATCAATAAGCAATAAATTCACTATTATATTTTTGTTTGATAAGATACTATCGAAGCATTTCTTCAGGTATGGTGCATTATTATATACCGGAATAATTACATCTAAAGAATTCATTTCACCCCTTCGAACGATATTAAATGGTTTCCATTTGAGAAATTATCATATAGCAAAATCTTCGCATTTAACGTTTTTGCTACATACCCCCCACTCGATCATATTCTTTACACAATGGCTGCAAAGAGGAACTTCTTTCTTTAACGCATCTAGCAATTCTTTGCCTGACGGGCAATCTCTTAATAACATGATTCCCTCATTAGGTAATTGTGTTCCAAACTTTTCATTGAAGGCGTCAATATACATTAAAGTTGGACATCTGGCAATTTTTCCATTCCACAATGTAATACATCCGTCAGAAATACAAAGTCTCTCACTTGTTTTAGCTACACAAAGTGAAAGAGGCTTATTAAACTTCTCCTTCGTTGTAAAAGATCTTATTTCATATACTATTCCAAATCCATCCAACTTATCGCAGATAGCATCAATAATCCTATGTGTGGGTTCATATTCCGATATACTTACTTTTACTTTGTTATCCGCTATACTCTGTAAAACAGCATCTGATGAATTAGGAATCAAGAGGCCATTAGTCACAATTACAATATCAGTTTCAGGCAAAATAGTTCTTGTTTCTCTAACATATTCTCCAAGTTGCGGATTCAAAAATGGCTCTCCACCTAGCAAATTGAATTGTACTGGGTGAATTCCCTTTTTCTTGAAGGTTCTAATATCCTCGATTCTTGCTGAATAATCCGGAATCTCTTTTTCAAATATAGGTGAAAAATGAGCACAGCCAATGCAATTAAGATTACATGCATCCATAACATGCATTTCCATATGCTCTATCATATTTTCTTGCCAGGCTGAGCAGCTTATACATTGCTCATAAAAAAAATCTTTACCAAAATATCTCTTTTTCTCCTTAAACCACCAGATGTCTTTGAATCCCTTTTCTTTGAGTTCAAGAAATACTTCTTGTGCAATATTAAAACAGTTAATTGCTATGATAATAGTCACTTCACGGTCTTTAACATCCTCAAGTCTAACGATTGGTACACCGTGGCAATTGCCTTCTTTGGATTTATCAATATAATATTTTGGTGTTACATTCGAATTCTTATAAAGGCTTAGAATCTCATATAATTCTTCACCTTTTTTACCAGCTCCATAAACGAATACACTCATCCCATCACCTGACCAATATTTCTTTCCAATCAGAAAACATCACAATTGTATCAAGTCCCTGGCACCTACTATTTCACCAGCAAAGTTTTCTTTTATAAGCCTTTCCTTTATCTGTTCAAAATTTGAAACCGCTGTAATGATGATGCCGTCAACAGCTTCTAGTTGTTCTTTATGCGCTATTATTCTGACTTCTGTTCTTGCGTTGCAACTTGAACTATTTTCAACAATATATGACGGTTTATACCCATCCTTACTCAGAGCACCAAATAGCTCTTTTCCAAGCACACCGTATCCATATATTGCAAAACTTTTCCATCCCCTGTGAGATATGAAAGATGATAGTCTTCCGCCATTTGAAGTATACTCAAGCCACTTGCTCAAAATGTCTATGTTCACATTAGCACGCTGATACTTATCAAATAGTTTTCTATATTCTTCATAGGCTCCTTGTAATAAGCTATCTGAACTGTTTTCATCCTGGCTTTCAAATTCTAGCTTTGCCTTTGATACTTCCTCTAGATATCCATATCCATCAGCGCAATCTGGTTCGAGATGCATCCCCTCTCCCCATTCGTTCCAAGCATTTACAAATACAATATTGCTTCCATATGAGGCGCTCTTTTTCATAAGGCCAAGCATCGTTTTTCCGAACAATTCAGGTGTGCTATTCTCAATCACCACACCATTCTTCCCTTTCCTTGGTGTAGTATCAAAACCGGTTATACCACAGAAGTACGGCTGAATCTTGTATTCACTCTGAATATTAAGCATGTCTTCACAAAAAAGATCGTATCTTATCCTCTTTGGTGTTTCACCGTTACTAGCGCTTCCAATCCCCAATCTCGTCATGGTTCTTGCCGGTTGCCTGAATAATTGACCGTCTATTATTCCCTCAAGATTACTTCTACATTCTCCCCCTATAACATAAATTCCAGGAAAGCCATATTCATGCGACATATCTTGCCATAGCTCTATCATTTCACGAATGCAGGCAATATCATCCACTCTGTAAATAACAATAAGTGGCTTTCCATCAACCTTTATGTACCTGTCATCCACAAAAAACTGTGCAAGATATTTAAAATGCGCCTTCCATTCCAATGGTCCGCCGTAATCCTGAAGTAATAGTACCCCATCGTCATCTGCGTTACTATTACTTTCAGCTGTATCAACCCATGAATTGGCATTTTTACTTATGTTGCTCCAAGATCTCGCCCAAGATTCATTAGCCCAACAAAAACAAAAAGACATATCAATATCTTTCCACTTAAGCAAATTCTGCTCTGGTTTTTCCAGAATTCTCCTTCCATCTTCAAACCAATAATGATACATGCAGATTCCATCGACACCATACTGATGCATTAAATCTGCCTGCCACACCATTGTATTCTTTTCTAATAAATCATAATAATTCTCGTTTAGTGGAATATGGGGCTGATAATGCCCGTCGAAAAGAGGCTTAGCGTTTCTTGCGCTAACCCAATCAGTAAATCCCTCACCCCACCAGGCATCATTTTCAGGAATTCTATGAAATTGTGGAAGATACATTGCTAGTACTTTAGGAGAACTATTCATTTGTTATCCCTCAATATCACTAATACTCTATTCGTTTATTATTCCAAATAAAAAACTCCTGATACAGTCGTCTACTGCATCAGAAGTTTCAGTAATCATACTATTAATAATCTAGAAGACACTTAATTGTCCGCTTAACAGGCTTCTTCTCTTGAGGATGATCTTTCATCTCTTCATAAAGTCTCTGAAGTTCTCTCTCTATCTCTTCCTGTGACATCTGCATGTATTTATCTGAAATGCCATGAGAATCATCTTCAAAATATTCTTTTTCTTCAATCATCCAGTGTCACCTCCTTATAATGTATATCGAAAAATTGTTCACAATACTTAATCGCAAGCGTTCTCGCTTCATCCTCATTATATCCACTCTGACGGTACATAGCAACTTTTAGTTCAAAATAGTCCTCGCTAATAGAAGTTTCACTAGAATAAACATAAACTCTTCCATTATGTCCAACAACTATCCCAAGCATATAACCATGCTTAAAATTTGAATTAAAGTCTGCTGCACTTGGAGGTAGTCCAGACGGATGCGAATGTATTGTTATAAGTCCTTCATACTCCTTAATCACCCTTCTGACGCTGTCGGAATAAGATATCTTCTCCTCAACCTTACTATCCGTTATTTCAGCTACAACTGTGCACGTTTCAGGATCAATCCAATACATATCTTCAAAAGTAGAACCTGATCTATGCAACAACATCTTTTTTGACAGTTGATAAAACAATCGATTCAATTCTTTAGACTCTGTAAGTTTATCAAACTTATTTCTGTATTCGCCGCTGGATATATAAGTCTTATCAACCGTTGTCTTCTTATTACGTCCCGCTCGTTGCTCTTCTTTCTCTTCTTGCATTCACACATGCTCCTTCCTCAAAATATAAAACCAAATTCATTGAAAATAAGCATATGCAGAACGCATAGCCTTTCCAGATTGGAATTGATACTGCTGTAAACGCAGCCAAAGTACAATAACACAATCGGAAAGATATTGCAAGAATATAGAAAACACCTGATGCAAATTATGGAGTTATCAAGGAGCTCTTTTATACTACTCTTATCTCTATTATAAACCGTTTTATCTTAATACCATATACTAATTAACTAAATTCTGTCTAAGCAAAGAATCTGACTGTTTTTTATTATTATTCACTCTTCGTTTTCTGCGATTCCAAGCTTCTTTGGCTTCTGCATAATCCTTGTAATGAAATAGCTTTATTATGGCTTGTAAAACTCTGCGTAATCAAATGTAGTATGCTTTTCTCCACCATAAACAACTTTTCTGAATGGGAACACATCTTTCCTCTTATCTTCTGGAAATGTTCTCAAAGTCGCAAATGGCTCAAAATCATAAATTGCATCAATTCCATTTGATAATCTCTCTGGATGGTTATCCCCTCTATTGGCTGCAATATAATATAATCCATCTTCAAAGCCATTCTCTTTTGCAAGTTGATTCCAAAGACAAATCATCTCCCCAAGACATCCAATGTCCTCAGCACAATAAAATCCAAATACTGGTTTTCCATCCAGCTTTACATACTCTTTTCGATTAAAAAAGTTCAGAAGATAGTAAAAATGTTTTTCCCACTCACTTTCATCACCATAATTCTGATCAATCAATATATTTTTACTTCCTCTTTGTCCATCCCAGCGTCTCGTCCACGGTTCATTTGCCCAACAAAAGAAAAACTCCGCGGGTATTTCTTCTTCATCCAAAAGTCTTTCCACCGGTTTTTCAAGCAATTTTTAACCATCTTGAAACCAATAGTGATAAAAGCAAAAACCTGATAATCCATATTCTCTTGCCAACTGCATCTGCTTTGGCAATTCTAACGGATTCGACAAATCGTAGTACTCATTGTTTAATGATGTTAGAGGCTGACAAAGCCCCTCAAATAAAGGTTTCGCCTTTCTAACATTAGTCCACTCAGTAAAGCCCTCTCCCCACCATGCATCATTCTCAGGAATCCTATGAAATTGTGGAAGATACATAGCTAGTATTTTGGGGGAATTATCCATTCGCTCAGATTCCTTTTATGCTAATCGTCGCAATAAATTAATCACAGGAACGACACTAATTATATATCTTACATTATTCTCTTTGGCTGTTCCCATATTATTTGATTTTCAGGAAAACTCTTTGTTAATTCGCGCTTTATTTCATCAGCTACGTTTTTATTCATAATCGCTATTACTATTTTGTCAAATTTAGTTTCTGACAAACTATCTACTGGCATGGGAGCTATACCACAACAGGTTCTCTTTTCTTTATACTTCTTATCTACCCATACTGAAATTGAGACAATTCCACTTCTAATGACATCACTGACGTATGATTCTCCCACATCTCCGGCACCATAAACAGCAATAGCCATACCTCTTTCAAGCAATTCATAGGGAAAATGATATCTAATTGGAGTTATATGAAAACCATATTGCTTACTAAAAAGATATTCCAAAAAAACCCTCATATAATTGTCTACCTGCTCAGACATCATATGCGATACACCTAAGTTTTCAAAGATTTTTCGTATTTTTATATTAAACTTCTCAAGTTCTTCATATTTTTGGTTGACATTACTTCGAACGCAAGAATTATCATGAATCATATAATGATAATATGATGTATTCGTAATAAATAATTTTTCACATATAAATATGGCAGGATACGAAATCATAGCATCTTCGCCCAGCGATACTCCACCCATATCATCATTTGCTATTTCAAAATATATATCCCTTCTCATAATTTTGCAGCATAATGAAGGATCAAAACGCCTATCATTTATTCTTGCATCATGCATCATATTAGGAACTATTACATTTATAATTTTATCCTTTGCATATAATCCATCATCATATAAATGCTTTATTTCTCTTGGGTTTATGTCACCTTCCATGACATACGACCATGCAATCATATCCAATTTATATTCATCTACTATTTGAATTAACTTGTCATATGCATCATCCTCAATCCAGTCATCTGAATCTATAAATGTAACATATTCGCTGTTAGTCGCCTTAACTCCTATATACCGCGTTTCAGCTATTCCTGAATGACTCTTATGAATTATTTGAACATTTTCATCTTTTCCCAACAATTCTTCGGCTAATTCCAAGGATCCATCAGTGGAGCCATCATCTACAAAAACTAATTCATAATCCAGATTGCCTTGCCTTTTCAAACTATCAGCGCACCTTTTCAGGTACTCTCTCGAATTATACATTGGTATAACCACCGCTAATTTATGCATACTTGTATTGTCTCCAAATTTTTAAAAAACAAATAAGCTCAAAAATGCTCGTAAAAATTCATTATTCCTCTACCATACGCTTCCGAAGTATATCCACTATCATCTCTCCTGCATTGCCATTCCCGTACACAGTGCTTCTTTTTCTCATAAATTGATAATCATCGTCATTATCAAGCAGATTATAAACTGCCTTCTCAACCTGTATATTGTCTGTTCCAACAACTTTTAATGTTCCTGCTTTTACTCCCTCAGGTCTTTCTGTAAAGTCTCTAAGCACTAAAGTAGGTATTCCTAAAAAAGTAGCTTCCTCTTGAACTCCTCCACTATCTGTCATTATCAAGTAGGCTCTAGACATCAAGTTATGAAAATCTACAACAGATAGTGGGTCAACTAACTTAATATTTCTCACATCATTGAAGCACTCTTCTGCAAAAGCAATGATCTGAGGATTTCTATGAACCGGATAAACAATCTTGATTTCAGACCTATTAGATACTATGCTCCTTAAAGCACCAAATGCCGATTCTAAAGATTTTCCTAGATTCTCTCGTCTATGCATCGTAAAAAGAATAAGTTTCGAGTCTCCAATCCAATCAGTTATCTCATTAGCATAATCTTCTTTTAATGTATACTTGAAAGCATCTATTCCCGTATTCCCAGTTATATATATGTTTTCAGCTTGTTTTCCTTCTTTTATTAGGTTATTTTGTGCTTCCTCTGTAGGCGCAAATAATATATCTGAAATACTATCTATGCTTTGTCTATTAAACTCTTCAGGATAAGGATTAAACGAATTATATGTTCTTAATCCAGCTTCTACATGAACTACTCTAATCCTTTTGTAAAAACATGCCAGCGCAGTCGCATATGCGGTTGTAGTATCTCCATGGACTATTACAAATTTCGGCCTTTCTCTATCAAGAACTGTTTCTATTTTATTTAATACATTAGTAGTAATCTGGAAGAGCGATTGCTTTTCTTTCATTATGTCTAGATCTATATCTGGAATCACATCGAATATTTCAAGCACTTGATCCAGCATTTCTCTATGTTGACCGGAAACGCACACCACAACCTTGAAAAAGCCACTTTGCTTGAGCTTATTTACCAACGGACACATCTTTATAGCTTCCGGTCTCGTTCCAAAAACCACCAATACTTTTTCCACTTTGTTGCCCTTTCTAGATATAATCAAAAGAGAATGCTAAACTCCATATTAAAAGTTGAAAGTTCAAGCTGCTCTATTACTTCTTCCAATCCTTTTCCAGTTATAGCCACTACTACATTCTTCTTTAAGTCTATCATTTTTTCAAAGCTAATTATCTTCTTGTCGAAAAACATCTCTCCTTCACGTTCTTTGTTATTATCTGCATAGGCATAAATATTCTTGTAAGCGTTATATGCTTTTGCCCCCATTGTCCCAGCTCCAAAAATCACTATTTCCTCAGAATTATCCATGTCTTTTTTATACTTTTTCCATATAGAGTAATCTGATAATGATTTTCTTATATCAGTTATGTCTCCCCCCTTAGCTAAATAATCAAGTATAAATCTATTAACATATCGCCTATCGTTTTTTACTATCTGGCATATTTCCCCAAAATGCTTAGTTTTTGTCTTTACTACTTGCTCATCCACTAACTTCTTCATTGTTGCCGTTAAGCTTTTATTATGCCACCTATAATCATACAGGACCTCCGGTATTCCAATGATATTACCTTTAAAAGACAGTCTAATCCAATAATCCCAATCTTCCGCGCCAAATAAGTCTGTATCATATTTCCCAACAATATCAGCAAAATCCCTTTTGTATAAAAAACATGCACCAACTATATTAGACCTATACAGTTCTTCATACTCAAAATTTCCAATAATGCGTAATGATTTCCCGTTTTCATCCATATAATTCATTCCAGAATACACTAGAGCCGCCTCTCTATGTTTTTCCAATGTATCCTTTAATAAACTCAATGCATTTTTTCTGTACCGGTTATCATGGGATGTCCAAGTAAAATACTCCCCTTTAGCCTCAGCAAATCCAATATTAAGACTAGCCGGTAGTTTCATATTATGTTCATTCTTGATAACTCTGATTCTAGAATCTTTTTCCTTGTATTTTTCTATTATCTCTCCTGTATTATCTGTAGAGCAGTCATTGACTATAATTAGTTCCCAATTTATATATGTTTGATTTAATACGCTATCTATTGATTCCTCCAAGTATTCCCCTCCATTAAATACTGGTAACACAATAGAAATCAATTTTTCAATCATATTACTACCTCATTTTTAGTCTCAAAAAGAAAAATCTTTATATTCAACTTGTTTCTCTTCGCGATATTTCTTATTTCTTTCAACATATCCAATGAGGCTATTAACACTAGGAAATGAATTGTCTCCTCTAAAAGGATATGATATTAGCGATTGGCACAACTTCGAACACTTTTTCCGCCTCTTGTCTCGTTTAATATCGCCCTCAAAGAAATTGCCTCTTGATTTAGAATCTATGCAGCTAGTAATATTTCCATCATAACCGATAGTAAACATATCCATTCCCGCACTGCACAAACTAGGCTCCTTTTTCCCCCTAAGCCACATCCACTCATCTGGAGAAATAAATTGTTGAATAAACATTTGATATTCCTGATATTTTTCATAATTCGGATTATTAGCATAAGCAAAGTCACCAGCAATATTGACAAATACACCAATATCTTCAAATTTCTCTATAAGATTCATAACTGTCATTCCATAATCGTCACGTAAGTGTTCCAAATTGTATTTACTAGCGACAAAGTTTACCATGCCAACCATATCTAACTCTTTTAAGAGTTTTACCTTTCTAAACTCTTCATCTAGAGTGTGATATGGCATGTGGTATGAACAATTAAGTTTAATCTTATTGCTGGGACACTCCTTAGCAATTTTCTCCGCGAAAAAAGTATTGGTATCTATTCTAAATCCAGAAATGATATGATCCATTTTCACCCATTCCTTAAGCACTTTATAAGTACCATTTATACTGAATGGTTCTCCCCCCCACATATAAGGTTCAATATAATAGTCTGAAAATTTTTCCATGCCATTTACCCATTCCTCAACGGAATGATTGTCGAACATTGTTTTTTCATATTTTTTTTCACCATCAGCCAAAAAACAATATGCACATCTAAAATTGCATCCCATTGTAGGTACAAATCTAAAAAGTAACGTATCTTTTACATTTGCCATGAATTCGCTCTCCTTGTTTTGATGTGTCATTTTATAATTTCATTATCTACGAAAAATAATCATTAAGGTAAGAATACATATTACTAGACTTTTCCCTAAGTCTTTCCACATTTCTAGCTATAATATCTATATAATATTTTTGCTTTTCCCTGGCCTTTTCAATTTTTTCAGGAATTTTATTAAGTTCATCAAGTTCCACTGCTAATTCATCTATACCCAAATCAGTCACCAATGATTTTACTTTTTGATGATAAACAATCGGAATAGGAATTACGCCTAAAACAGCAGCTACCAAAATAATATGAAATCTCATGGCAACCAGATATTTGCATCTTCTGATTTCATTTATTGTTACTTCAATCTTTTCTCCCCTGTCTAAAAAGGGATAACACTTTAAAACATCAATATTCCCTATATTCCTTATTTTCTTCCACTGTTCATCACTAGAATCAGGAATAACAATCGAAATATCACATTTTGTATTCAATTTATTAAGCACATCTGCATCAAAATCTTTCATCAGATCCTTGAAAGGCAAATCCCTAAGGTTGATTCCAACTTTGTTTTCAATGTGGCAGCCAAATTTTAGAATTTCACTATTGTAAAAAACACAGTCTGCGCTTAATTTTACCTTGCCAGAAATAGTATATTCATGCAATCTCCTCTGAGAATAAGAATCACGAACATAGAAAAATTCTGCATTGTTTATCCAAAATTCTATCTGTTCAGCATAATTTGAATAATCAAAAACTGAAACTCCAAGACCAACTACACCATAGGGAACTTTTAAGAATTCGTAATCTTCCTTAAAATGCCGTATAACATTTGGCAAGCCTCTCTCAACAATTCCGCCTCCAGCAAACAGTAAGAAATCATGATTATTAGCTTCTTCTATTATCTCAATACAAGGTTCACCCACCTCATAAGAATCTACCTCTATACCCTTTTTTAGAAAAAAGTCTCTCGATGTCCTATACAACAGAACATCTCCAAAATTGTCGCCTTCCTGATACCACAATATCAGCACTTTTTTCACCTTACTTCCAACCATTATCCATTTTCCTCAAAAAGCATACATCCTAACGAATTATCTACAACTCCTTCTATAAATTCATCTAAACCGATACTTTGAATAGACGCCGCCATGCCTAATAAATTGTGTTTTCTTCTGTCCTTTTTCAAATTGGAAAGTAGCACATCTATTGTTAGTTTTTTCTTTTCATATATCGTCACAACGCCTCCAACATCGCGCAGTACGTATTCAACCCCTACATCATCTATAGCATGCACATCGTTTCCCACCTGATATATAGTCGGAATACAAACAGGCAATAAAGAAGATTTTTTTTCATTATGTAGCCTGACTGATTGTAATGTGTTTTCTTTCATGTCAAAAACTACAATTTCTGGAACATCCGATCTCGACAAATACAGGTTCGAGCCAATAATTACGCTTTCAAAAAAAATGCCATAATGCAAAGTCTCGGTGGTTTCAGCCAAGACATATTCCTTAAAATGCTCACCATCCATTTCATATTCAATAAGTTTTCCGCATCTGCCTACAATCCACATATTTTCATTGTAGAAAATATCGGTCACCCCATTAATATCATATGGTAACAGGATTTCTTTTATATTCCTTTGTTTCAAATTATATTCCAACAACTTATTTTCATAACTGAGTCCCAAATATATTTTATCTGCTATTTTACATGCACCTTTATAAACATATGGCGGTTCACTTTGTTTTAATAATTCATCAAATACATCATATTCAATAAGTTCTTTGCTTTTAGTTTTTACTTCGACTATGTATTTATATCTGCATGGAATTAAAAATACCGAATCACCTTCAACCAAAGCCTGGTAAAAAAAGCTACTACATCCAACACTAGCATGTGGCAAATCTAAATACTCACATTCTTCACTAATCAAATTATAAATAGCTATTTTGCTAGCTACAAATGGAACACAAACAAGGTAGTTACTGATTTTAATAGTCATCGAAAACATATTTGTCTCACATAAGTTTTCGATACTAAAAGGAGCTAAATATTCAAGAATATCATTATCCACATCCATATGAAATAAGCCATTAAAAGTAATAGATGAAAACCATACATTCTTGTCACATACTGCAGGCTTATAATAGACTATATTTTTATAAAGACTCATCCTTCCTCCAATAGAATGCACATTTCAGCCTTGTCATATACGTTATACTGATATAAATTATTATAATACAAAGAAAAGAGGGCTATCAACCCGATAGCCCTCAAAAGGATCAACTATTTAGTTTGACGTAACCGTAACTACATCCTCATGGTCATCACTGTACTTAACTTTTACACTAGCCCATGCAGCACTTACATTTTTAAGTGTAAGCTTGCCATCAGCTATAGTATAATGTGTACCTGATACACCATTAACTGAATTTCCATCACCCTTCACAATAGTGATTCCTGATACAGTAACCCCTGAAGGAAGAGTCAATGTCAATACTGCATCTGCTCCCGCTGCAACAGAACTCTTATCTACATACGCATCTTTATGCTCTGCTGCACTCCAAGTAAGCTTGATTGAAGGAGTAGCTTCATCAGCATCTGTCCATGTAGCATTAGTATTGATTGCGCCTGTTACAAAGAATGACTTTTTATTCCATGCAGCAGGAGATGCAATCTGTTGATATGCATATGTAGCTTTTCCATCACCACCTACAGTTCTTTTTACTTCAAAGTTTGTTGGAACACCAGCAATCTTCATGGTAAATGTTGTTGCAGTAGTACCAACTGGAACCACATTTGCATCATCACCTGTATCCGCTCCAGTTTCAGCAACTGCAAGATAAATTTCCTTATCCTTCTGATCAGCTGTCCATGTTCCAGTGGTAGCGAAGCCAATATTACCAGTATATTCTGCGGCAAGCTCTACCTTAACACTTACGTCTAGATCCTGTGCATTCTCATTTGTTATTTCTACAGCTTGGCTCTTATTATCAAATTTACTGTCCGCTGTTGGGAAATAAACATATGTATCACCTGAAGCAGGATACAAAGCCTTTATGTCATCATCTGCATATCTAGTGATAAGTTTGTTTGGGTCAGCAGTATAATTGAATATTCCAGCACCGACTGTTGGATATGTAACTGCTACTGCAAGATATTCAGGTTCAACGCCTTCAAATGTTCCACTACCTGTTGCGGTCGTATCTGCCGCAAAGGCTGTTACTGCACTGCCAAATGCAAGTGTTGCTACAAGTAAAGTTGCTGTTAATTTCTTGAATAATTTCATTGGTTTAATCCTCCTTGATTAAAAAAATTCTTTAAGGTCACTGCTCCACAGTGACCACTACTGCCACTCTTATTGTATCAAATGTAACCTGATTTTCGTCTACAAGATGATACTCAGCCACACAATCATATACTCCTGGATCAAGGTCTTGATCTAATTTAAAATTCTTAAGTTCGGCCCCGACAGGAATTATTGGAGATTTATAGAGAATATCCTCTTCATTGTCAGACCTAAATAAATCGAAGTATACATCTGATACATTCTTTTCTGAATTTTTTACATATGCGTCTGCAGAAGTGGATGTTCCATCAGGAAAATGCCAGTCATAGGTCATAATCGCCGTGTATGTTCCATCAAATCCTTCGGGAATATTCGCATTTGATTGCTGTTCTGATTCTTCTGAAACAGCCTCTTTTAAAATATCCTGAACGTTATCCTCAGTAACAATCACACTTCTTTTTTCTTCTGGTTCAGTTTCTTGTTTTAATGTGTTTGTTACAACCACTGCTGAAACTGCAACTGCTACAACTGCTACTGCTGAACCTATGACGATTGGTAATTTGTTTGCTCCTGATCCCGTAAAATCACCCTCTTTTCTATTGTGTATTTACTCGTATCTTTGTAGATGAATAATAACCATATATTTAAGGTGGTTGTTCTCTCACCTCCTTCTGCAGATTCTTGTCTGCATCTATGGTATGCTTTTGCTTATTCTTCTTTTTTTCAATGTGCATCGGCATCACCCCTCTTCGACTTCTAGTAGCTTTACTTGTAACTAGATTAGCTTGGAGTCTGACGATGAATTCCGATTATTTCGTATAACAGATCCGTTTTTTTCTGATAATATACAGATAATTAAACCCTGTATTTCTTAATTATCTTAAAATCATAGATTAATTATACAAAATATTGAAAACACCGTCAATTTCTGTTCACATCTTGTGCTCAATCATATCTAGCACCTTTTATATCGACATATTAGCATATTACTTTAGCTTTGTTTGGAAAGTTTTTATTAAATCAAAAATGCCGCAGCCATGCGGTTTTGCAGTGGTTGCGGCTTGATTTTAAGTGTTTATAAAGTTTTTATAAAGCGTATATAAATAGATGTTTCGAAGATTTTCTTTTATTTCAATCTGGAGTGAGGATTTATTTCAAAGATACTTCTTGGCTTGTGCTTTGGTAAGTTGATATTGAGAGCATAACTGCTCTAATATAGTTTTCTGTTTTGTGTTTTTCGAATCTCCTAATTCTTTAAATTATTGGGGCGTTGGTTCTTATATGGCGGGCCATATACATATTCTTCCATTTCCTTGGCCAGACTAATTTCAATACCGTGTTGAAATTCCAGGAATAAATCAAGCTTAAGGCTATAGCTATCTGATATTTGCTGTGCACGCTCTTCTCTTAGCCCGTATTGGCAGTAAAATTCCAAAGTCTCATTGGGTGTAGGCAAGAGATCCGCTTTTACAATGCTCTTATCATGTATGAGCTTAAGTCTGTCGATTTCTCTTTTCTCTATGCCAGTATTCTCCATTCTAACAAGAGATACCCGATCAAGGGCATATGGCGAATCAAAAAACATTGAATTACCATTATCATAAATTGGAGCCATGGATTTAAGCCTTAAGGTGTCAGAGTCTCTGAGGACGCCAAAATTATGCCAATGGCGATCTGAGTTAGAGGACACAAAGTCTATAGATATCATATAGTCCAGAAACTTGCGGACATAATCTTTTTCCAAACCTCCATCAACGCAGGCTGTAACATATTTTTCAAGTTCTGTCTGTCCTGAATAATCGCTAATGCCATGACCACAAGTCAGGTCAAATGCAGAAATAAGCTCTAAGTTCTGGTTAGTAAAGTACTTACATCTTGATAGTTCGCAGATTCCCTGTTCGTTTCTTATCACAGTATAGGGCGTATATTCCTGCCAACCTTGCCTTTTGTGTATTTCAGATACAAATAATTCGTTTATGTTCTGCTGAGCATCGGGATACTTGGGATTAAACTTCTTGTCCAAATACCACCCATCCTCAAGTTTCACAGACTCTTTATCAAGCGTTCCACCCAGAGCCGCATCTGGAGACTCGGAATAATGAGGGCAGCCATTGGAGTCATGGAAATGCTGCGAATCAAGGCCATGGTCAAAAAGATTAACTTCTTCCCATTTCAGCAATCGGTAATCAAAGGGGCACACCCAATATGTGTCCGTAAGGCTTAGGCCTAAATTCTTGAGCAAAAACTCAGGAGAGCTATCGCAACCGTACTTACCAAGTAGCTCGGAAAGCCTGTCCCTCCCTTCAGGAATTGCTCTATCTCTCCACCAGCGGTATATGCTCTTCTCTTCCTGGATAGGAATAAAGGGAACATAGGCAGGTTGTAAAATATGCGCATTGTGCATTTCTCCATCTTCACTGATCTGTAGGAGCGCCACATCTATGTTTTTATGTCTTAGAATATAATCCCTATTTCCCATAATATCTCCTGAGTGCATCGTCCATATCTATTTTTCTAATATACTCCTTAATTCTGGAAGAAAAAGAAAATCGCCTCATATCATCTGTTATATCAGGATAATCCATGTCAATCATGAACTCACAATGCTGACCGTGGTATGTAAAGTTCACAATATATCCGCTTTTCTGCCTTGATGCCTTGTAAGCTATTCCCTCCCTTGTTTTCCCCTTGAGCACGTCTTTTGACTTTTCTTTTATCTGAATTCCTGCATCACTAATTGCATTATCTATCACCATTGCAGCATCAGACATATATATGGGAATATCGCTGATATTTAGCTCTGGCACATATACTAAAGGTGCTGAAAATTTTCTCTTTCTGTAAGTGGCAACAGCTCTATATTCGTGTTTATTTTCCATGGCCTCTATGTGAAACATGGCATGAAACCTTGGGCTAACACCAACCGATCCGTGAAGCATTCTAAAACCTGCATACTTCTCAGGAAGTCTTACCTTACCCTCCACATTTTCTTCTGTCGGCACTCCTGAGAGCATCTCAATGTCCTGGGATAACCTTGCTATTCTCTGCTGGATTATTTCTCTTTGTGCTAAAGCCTTCAAATATATATCTTTGTCCTCTTCCGACAAGTAAACGGATACTATCTCGCCATTCTTGTCCCTATATTGAAGGTAATCATAAACTTTCTGCCCTATACGTTTATGGCTGATATAACCATCTATATCATATTTTCTGATCAAGGCCTTCTTTATATTAAGCTGAGTCTGTAGTTGTGATTTAAGATCACGCAAAAAAATCCGATAGTTCATATTAACCTCAATATTTCATTTTCTTTTCTTTATGTAGGTTAACTTCATAATATAACTATACAAATAATCCGTCAATAATGACTGCAAAATAAATGTCAGCGGCTCTACAATATTAAAATGCCGCAAGTAGCAAACTTAAACTACTTGCGGCATCTTAATCTCATAAATACTTTTTGGCTTGTGCTTTGGTAAGTTGATATTGAGAACATATCTCTTCTAGTATCGACTTATCATCAAGCTTCATTTTTCGAAGGATTGTTACAGCTCCAGATACTCCTTTGTCAAATCCCTGTTTTTCCGCTTTTTCAAAGAAGTCGTCCGAAAATTAATCTCTAAACATTCCACCCATATTTTTTATCACCCTCTATCATAAACGTATTGGCTAACAAGGCCAAACGTTAACGTAAAAATGGACTTAATTCTCTTGAGAAGATTTACTTTCAAAGCTCGAGAGATAATCATCTATTGCATCGTGAAAGTCCTTCTTTAACTCTTTTATTGTCTCACCTTCATATGAAACAATGTCATTTGGATTTTTAAGATTACGCACATGTCCATATAAAATGTCCGCTTCTGTATCAATTTCAATACTTCCAATGAATCCCTTATATTCAAGAACGTTAGATATATTGCTCATATCAAATCCTCCCTCTGCAAGAACATAATGATGTCTTTTATTGCATATTCTTTAAAGTAACTGTAGTCATGTGGCTTATGAAAGGCCAGCTTCCCACCACAAGGTGATATCAACATACATCTTGATCCGCTCCCTTTCTGAGAAATGGTGCATCCAAGTGCAGATGCTAATCCCTTTAGCTCAAAATACGTGTAATCACGCGGAACAGACAGCAATCTTTCTATCCGTTTTTCCTTTGTTGACATAATGTAATTATACTCCCTTCAATTATTTAACGCATCTTTCCTAGTACATAAAAATCTAGTATTTGAAAAAATCTGATCCTGCCAAGATTGAGTTCTTATACAGCGCCTTAGACACGCTGCCTGCATGATCAGTTGCTCTGAGTGAGCAAGTAGAAAGAGAATATCATTTATATTTGGTTCTGTAAATAGATATGGAATAAGATTAATAAAATCGCAAGAATTTTACTGTATACTAATAATCAATAAATGTATATTCGAGTACGCCTATTCATATTCTTTCATAACCTTTCACAACCTTTCGTAACCTTTCACAACTTCTTTTTTCTTTCACAACCTTTCGTAACCTTTCATAACTTTTCACAACTTTTTTCTCAAAAAAAGCCAGAAGAGACCTAACATCCCTTCTGGCTTACTATCTTACCATGGCTTATATCTTCCGCCACCGCCGCCATAGCCGGAACCGGCATCCTCGCCGTCTTTTTTGTCACCGCCCTGGCCATCGCTGTAGCTGCCCCATTTTTTCAGATCGTCCTGGTTCTTGCTACGCTCATCAAGGGCATCTTTCTTTTCACCCTCGAGTTCCTTCTGGAGACGCTTTTCCTTTTCGGACTGAGACTTATCGTCTTCCGACTGGGAATTATCCTGCTGGCCGCTGTTGTCCTGCTTGTTATCCTGCTGGTCCTGATTGTCCTTAGACTGGTCGCCCTGCTGGTTCTTGAGTTTCTCGATCATAGCATCGATGTCCTCTTTTAGCTGCTGGGCATCATCGTCTCTGTGGCCTTCGCCGTCCTCTGTAGCCCAGTTATTCACAAGAAGCACGTCCCTGGCCTTATATAGCACTACAAGAGCAGTATCAATTTCTTCCTTAGAATCCATATTCTGCCAGTCGATGCCGTAGCACATGGCAAGAGCAAGGTTAATTCTGATGTCGCACTCTTTCTCTCCATAAGGGAAAAGAGAAAGCGCCTCATTATAGTACCCTACTGCACTGGCATAATCGCCGTTTTCATAGGCTACATTTCCAAGGTTATAATAAGGAAGGTAGCTTTCTGGCACATTTAATTTAAGAAGTCCTTCTTCTTTCTCAGTCTTGTACTCACCCTCTGCATAAGCCTTCACAAAGAGGTGGTTATTGATGATCCTGAAAAAGAGAATTCCTGAAGAAATCCCAAATATAAGAGCCACTAACAATATAAAGTAAACTCTAAGAGGAATCTTTTTAAAGTCCATATTGTCCCCTTTCACATTTCCAATTCTTTTTTATTAACGCTATCACAGTCTGCCTTTTCTGATGAAGACCACGCCCTCAACTATGAGCATAGCTGCCAAAAGAGCTGCATAATAATAGTAGGTATCGATATATCTTTCTGCGCCGTCTCCAGTCTCAACTACAGTTGCAGCCTGCTGCTTGATGACTTCAATAGAAGCTGAAAGCGGGGAGTTCCCACCGTTTAAGTTAAGGTACTGAACTCCAAGCTCTCCGGCGATTTTCTGTAAATTCTCCTCATCAATCTTGGAGATAGCATCTGTGTGAGTATCGTAGTCGTAGATGTAGCTATGGCCTTCCTTCATCTTGCCGCCAGTAGCTGATCCATAGCCCAGAACTGCGCCGGTATCAATGTACTGAGCAAATTGAGAGTAGTCAACAGCCTGTTCTTCAGGGTTTGTGACCTCTCCATCGCTGATAAAGAAAACTATAGTCTTTCTGTTCTCTTTTTTATTAGAAGATTCCAGAAGCCCCTGAATATCTCTATAAGGAATGCCCATGTTACTTCCTGTTGAGTAGTAGCTGTCCGGAGTGATCATAACATCAAGAAGATTCTCGATATACTGCATATCCTGCGTAAATGGTGAAAGAACTCTTGCGCTGTCATCAAAGCTCACCAAAGCGAAATTTGATCCTGCAAGTTCATTCATTATGTAGTTGATATCTGCCTTGACACCGTCCATACGGGGGTTCTTACCATTATAATCAAGTGCCCACATACTGATCGTGTTATCCACAACAAAGAGAACATCAAGGTTCTTGGTCATGAACTCATAGTTGGTATCAACCTTTACTGGCCTAAGGCCTATGACAAATACTAAAATGTAGATAATTGTCATCCTGCAAAGAGATGCAATTTTTTCAAGTGTCTTTACCTTATTTCTTATAATCACAAAGGCTGTGGCACCAAAGAATAAGGCAAATACAAATATCATAAATCCAATTGGAAAAATAGGTTGTATCTTCATTTCTGTAACACCAATCCTGCCGCGCAGGTAAATGCGAGGCATATAATAAGGGCTATAAATGGCGGTCTTGGCACATCCTGTGTTTCTCTGGACATTACCATATTGGCCGTAATAACCTCTTTTTTCGTGATATCTTTTACTATAGCTGAAACCGGAAGATCGTCTGTTCTGACGTAAAGCGTGCCACCAGTTGTTGCCATTGCATTTGCAAGTTCCTGTTTGCAAGCGGAATAGCTATACTCCTCCGGATCGTAGAAATCCTCTTCATCAGGGAAAATTCCGTACACAGTAACATCATTGCTCTGGCAGTACTTGGCCGCCGTGTTCACATCCATGATCTGCTTGTATCCCCAGCTCTCATTAAGTTCATTATCAGTACTGAGGATGATAAATCTTGTCCTATCCTTTTCCCCAAGATAAGGGAAGGTATAAAGAGCTGTTCCAAGGCCCTCTCCAATAAGAGATGATCCCTTACTTGAGTTGTGGTGCAGAGTTCCGGCATCGTAGTACTCAAGTTTCTCTCTAAGCGCCATGTATTTCTCATACACATCGTCCGGATAATCTGAGAGGTATGTGCCGTATACATCATAATATTCCTCATACAGCTCTTTTTGCATAACGAAGTAATTGGATAGCTCACCCAGCTTCATTTCTACGTAATCGTAGTCATCCGTCATTGGAACATAAGTAACTGTAGAAGTATTAAAAATGTTAACGCCAATCCTGTCTCCCGCAAGGCCGTGAACTACGCCCTTTAGGTAATCCACAAGCTCCATATTAAGGTCATAAAGTGAATAGGATACATCCATGCAGATGATGATATCTCTTTTCTTGACCCCTGTGTAAACGTCCTGAGTCTTATAGGGCCTTGCCACCAGGAAAAGAGATGACAAAATGCTTCCGACCATTCCAATGGCCAATGCTGCCCTTAGTACGTTGTACTGCTTGTTCAGCGATTTATAAACCTTAGAAGATTTGATGAGGGAAGTGTTTGAAGCCTTAACTCCGTGTGTGTATTTCTCTTTTCCCTCATATTTGATAAAAAAGGCCAATGCTGCCGCTATTGCTGTGATGATAAGTCCCACAACAATGGCCCATACATTCATTAACTCCATGTTCTGATCACTCCTAATGCAATATTACAGGAGTTTACGAAATCCCTGCCACTTGCTCTTTCTTCCTCAGCAAATTCAGGAACATAATACTCCTCCATCAGGTTATCAAGATGCCTGATACCAAAGGCTTTGATCTCGGCCTTGGTGTAGTTTTCCACATTTATGCCTGTGGCCTCCTTGACAAAGCCTCTTATTAGAAGGCTAAGGCGCTGGTAGGCAGTTCTTTTGTCCATGGATTTGTTACCATAGGCAAGGGATAGCTGCTGAAGCTGGCCAATGTAGTCTTCCTTGATCTGATACAGCAATTTGGCAGGCGGAGTCTTTATCTGAGACTTGGGCTTGCTAAAAAGCTTAGAGAAAATGTGGAAATATTTATTCAGCACATAAAGAACTATCGCTATTGCAGCTGCTGCCAAGATAGCTGCTATTAAGATAACCCACCAGTAATATTCAAAGGGTGGTTGTAATGTAACCGTAGTAACCATGTCTATACCTTTCCAACAAATCTATTGTCGCATCAATGATCTGGCTCTCAGTGCTGATGCTGGTGAGGCCAACCTTGTTCTGCTTGCACAAAAAAGATGCGGCGTTTAGTATTTCTCCGTGAATCCTGACCTCTTCCTCGTGGAGCTTCTTGTTATGGGAAAAGAAAAGCTTCTCATAGAGGCTTACATCTATATCATAGACGATATCTCCAGTAAGCATGGCATCCTCGATGTTGATGATCATAAGGTCATGATCTGTGGTGATTCCCCTTAACATGTTTCCGTCAAGGTTCTTGAGTCCCTCCATATCTGTGATAAGGAAAATGATCATCTTTTTGTGGACGGTACTCATCACCTCTTTTATAACCTCATTGACACTGATTTCCTGGTCCTGATCCATATTTTTTTCCAGGTCATAAATGAGCTTTTCCATGTGCTCAGGGCCTGAGCGGAAAAGAGATACCATAGCCTTGTTGCCATTTGGATAAGCCAGAGCATAATCCGCTCCGTTCCTACCTGTGATGTAGGCGATAGTTCCAAAGGTCATAAGAGCCAGTTCCTTCTTGGCATCTCCTCCCGGAGTGTCGCCTCGCATCTTGCGACCGCAGTCGCAGACAAACATTACATTGTGTCTTCTGTCTGTCATGTACCTGCGGACCAGTATATCTCCCATTCTGGAAGAAGATTTCCAGTCAATATCGTGAACATCGTCGCCAAAGCTGTATTCCTTGAGGTCGTCAAATTCCATGCTGCGGCCGCGATGTATAGAGTGGAAGTCACCATCAAGAATGTTGGAGGTTTTCCTATTTGTATAAAGAGCTACTGCTCTTCGTATCCTCGATAAGTATTCATAATCTAGTTTCATTTTTTGTTACCTGAAATGTCAGTCGTGAATATATTATGTTGCTCATAGTTCTAGACATTACGACAAGCCAAATCATTGGATTTGTCTTGTCTCCATAGAACTAAAATCGCTCCATATATATATTCACTCCTGACACTATGTATTCAAATATACTAATATATAAATTCATCTAGCTTTTTGGGGGTTGATGCGTTATGGTGTCTTTACTGAGTTTACGATTCCGTCGATAACCTGCTCAACTGAAATATTATCAGCAACTGCAGAATAGTTAAGGCCAATCCTGTGACGAAGGACCTGGTGGCTAACTGCCTTAACATCATCAGGAGTAACGTAGGTTCTGCCCTGCATAAGAGCTGCAGCCCTTGCCATCTTAAGGAATGCAATAGAAGCACGAGGTGAGCAGCCAATTCTTACATACTTGCCAACTTCGCAGCCTGGAATCTGGTTTGCTCTTCTAGAAGCAACTACGATTGATGAAATGTACCACTTAACGGACTCATCAACATATACCTTGTCGCAGATATCCTGAACACGGTCAACGTCCTGAATTGTAAGAACAGGAGGTGTTGTCTGTGAAATTGATCCATTCTCAATTCTGTTAAGGATCTCAACTTCCTCAGAAGCAAGAGGATATGTGATAACTTCCTTGATGAGGAATCTATCAGTCTGAGCCTCAGAAAGAGGATATGTACCTTCCTGCTCGATAGGGTTCTGTGTAGCAATTACGGTAAAGATATCCTGAGGCATCTTGTAGGTTGTGCCACCAATAGTTACCTGCTTCTCCTGCATGGCTTCCAGCATGGCTGACTGTGTCTTGGCACTTGAACGGTTTACCTCATCCAGAAGTACAAAGTTTGCAAATACAGGTCCAAGGATTGTCTCAAACTTGCCATTAGCCTGATTGTAGATCTGTGTACCAATGATGTCTCCAGGAAGAAGGTCTGGTGTGCACTGTATACGTGCAAACTTACCATCTACTGCATCTGAAATAGCCTTGGCTGCTGTTGTCTTAGCAAGTCCAGGAACTGACTCAATAAGGATATGACCATCGGCAATGATAGCTCCAATAAGTGAGAACTTGAGCTGTTGCTGGCCTACAACCTTGGCATCATAATAATCTGAAAGTCTCTTTATTACTTCCTGTGCGTAGTTGTATTCCTCCTCTGTAATCTTGATATTAGACCCTGGCTGCCCAGGATTCTGATTATTCATGTTCTGCTCGTTCATTTTGTAAACCTCTGTTTCTGAATTATATATATTTGCGGTTTCCACCGCATTTCTTGCGTCTTTACTATATGTACAGTTGCAAGCCTAGAATTGTTGCGAACTTATCTAATGATAGTAGCAAGGTTTCTCATAATGCCTGCAGCGATGTCAGGCTTGTTCATTGAGTACACGTGGATGTGGCTGACGCCATTGGAAATCAGGTCGATGATCTGGTCGCTGGCATAGATTATTCCTGCCTCCTTCATCTTCTGAGGATCATCTGCAAATCTATCCACCATGATCTTCATCTTCTGTGGAATAGTTGAACCTGAAAGAGCAACGCTTCTTGCAACCTGTCTTGCATTTGTAATAGGCATGATTCCTGGGACTACAGGAACATCAATTCCTTTTTCCCTGATGCGGTAGAGGAACTGATACAAAGTTGAATTGTCAAAAAACATCTGTGTAGTCAAAAAGTCACAGCCTGCCTCAACTTTTTCTTTTAAATGCTCTATATCCTCTGACTGGCGGGCGCACTCAACATGTCCCTCCGGGTAGCAGGCTCCACCTATGCAGAAAGAGTCATCCTGACTCTTAATATCATAGATGAGCTGAGTTGCATGGTCGTAGTCGTAGCAGATTCTTCCTTCCTTGGGGATATCTCCACGAAGAGCCATGATATTCTCGATGCCCTTTTCCTTGTAGACAGTGATCATATCCTTAACAAATTCTCTTGTGGAGGACACACAGGTAAGATGCGCCAGAACTGGCGTATTGTACTTGTTCTGAAGGTCAGCTGCTATATTAGCTGTATTCTTGCTGGTTCCGCCACCAGCGCCATAGGTAACACTCATGAAGTCAGGCTTTAGTGCTGCAATTTCTGCTGCCGCCTTCTCCACTGCTTCGTACCCATCGTCAGTCTTGGGCGGGAACACTTCAAATGAGAGTGTTACTTCTTTATTCTGAAAGATTTCTTTTATGGTCATATACTTCCCCCTTTTTTTCTAATTTTCGGCAGACTATTTTTGCCTGTCGTATCTGCCGAAATTTCACTTTTTCCATTTTTCGGCAGTTTCATTTGGCCGATATCATCTGCCTGAATTTCACTTTTTCTAATTTGCGGCAGACTGTTTTTACCTGTTATACCTGCCTAAATTTCACTTTTTCTGATTTCCGGCAGTTCCATTTGGCCGATATCATCTGCCTAATTTCAGTTTTCCTAATTTGCGGCAGACTATTTTTACCTGTTATATCTGCCGAATTTTCACTTTTTCCAATTTTCGGCAGTTCCATTTGGCCGATATCGTCTGCCTAAATTCAGTTTTCCTAATTTGCGGCAGACTATTTTTGCCCGTTGTATCTGCCGAATTTTCATTCTATGCAAAAGTAGCAGTATTATTCTTTCAAATCCTACTGCTACTTTCTCCAATTCTGCCAAAAGTAGCAGAACACTCTATTATTTTCTACTGCCACTAAGAGATTGGTCCCACGTTTCTTTCAACACAATAGCATCACTGGTAGCAGATAACCGTAGTCTTCAAACATTTCTGCCAAAAGACATTTTATCACACATTGATTTCAGCTGTAACCCCAAGAAGCTCAGCATTTTCATCAAGGATTGGCTGAACAACTTCAGAAAGGAACTTCTCAACCTGGTGAACACTGCAGCCTACATACTTCTGAGGATCCATAGATGCCTTGAGGTCTTCAAGTGACATATGGAAAGCAGGATCGGCAGCGATAAGTTCGAGAAGGTTATTCTCCTTGCCCTCTACCTTAACATTCTTGCCAGCTTCCATGGAAAGCTCACGAATTCTCTCGTGAAGTTCCTGTCTGTCTCCACCTGCCTTAACAGCATCCATCATGATATTCTCAGTTGCCATGAATGGAAGTTCAGACATAAGGCGCTTCTCAATTACCTTAGGATAAACAACAAGGCCATCTACTACGTTGAGGCACAGGTCAAGGACGCCATCTGTAGCAAGGAAGCCCTCTGGAATAGAAAGTCTCTTATTTGCAGAATCATCAAGGGTTCTCTCAAACCACTGTGAAACCTCTGTGATAGCAGGGTTAAGTGTATCTACGATCACATATCTTGAGAGTGAGCAGATTCTCTCACTTCTCATAGGATTTCTCTTGTAAGCCATAGCTGAAGATCCGATCTGGCTCTTTTCAAATGGTTCCTCAACCTCCTTGAGGTGCTGAAGAAGTCTGATATCCTGTGCCATCTTGGTTGCTGATGAACAGATTCCAGCAAGTACATTTATAACCTTCATATCTATCTTGCGGCTGTAGGTCTGGCCTGAAACAGCCATGCATCCCTTAAAGCCCATCTTCTCAGCAAGCATTGGATCAAGCTTGTCAACCTTGGAAAGGTCGCCGTCAAAGAGTTCCAGGAAAGAAGCCTGTGTTCCTGTTGTTCCCTTTGAACCAAGAAGTTTCATATTATCAAGAACGTAATCAAGGTCCTCAAGGTCAATTGTGAAATCCTGAAGCCAGAGGCAGGCTCTTTTACCAACTGTTGTAGGCTGAGCTGGCTGGAAATGTGTAAAGCCAAGAGTTGCCTGAGCCTTGTATTTATCAGCAAATTTTGAGAGCTCTGCAATTACGTTAACAAGCTTCTTACGAACAAGTTTAAGAGCCTCAGTCATCACGATAATATCTGTGTTATCGCCAACGTAGCAGCTTGTAGCGCCAAGGTGAATGATTCCCTTAGCCTTGGGGCACTGCTGGCCATAGGCATAAACATGGCTCATTACGTCGTGGCGAACTTCCTTCTCACGGGCAATGGCTACTTCGTAGTTAATGTCGTCCTTGTGAGCCTTGAGCTCATCTATCTGCTCCTGTGTGATATTAAGACCTAACTCGTGTTCTATCTCAGCAAGGGCAATCCATAGTCTCCTCCAGGTTCTGAACTTCATATCCTGGGAAAAGATATACTGCATTTCCTTACTTGCATAACGCTCTGATAATGGGCTTGTGTAACGATCTGTACTCATTGTTTTCCTCCGTTGTATTCATATTATATGTATTTCGCGATAATACGCATGGCTCCGCTTCGCTCTCGCCATGCTACGTACATTCGTAAATCGAAATACTCACTTCGTTCGTATTTCTTTTTTACTCATGTACGTTGTGTCTTCGAATAAATGCAATCTCTTCTGCTAGCAGAAGATTGCATTTACTCTCATCCACTTATCGCTCAAAATCCCCTCTGATATCATCCTTTGGTGGGTCTACGGGGTAGTTGCCTGTAAAGCAACCCTTGCAGATTCCAAGGTTTCCGCCAACCATTTCCTCAAGTCTTTCTATATTAAGATATGCAAGGGAGTCTGCTCCGATTATCTTGCATATGTCATCAACATTTCTGTTGTAGGCAATAAGCTGATCTCTTGCTGGTACATCAGTTCCAAAGTAGCAAGGCCATAAAAATGGCGGTGAGCTGACTCTCATGTGAACTTCCTTGGCGCCAGCATCACGGAGCATCCTGACGATACGGTCTGAAGTAGTTCCTCTTACGATGGAGTCATCAATCATGATGATCCTCTTACCCTCAACAGCGCTCTTTAAGGCATTGAGCTTGACCTGTACGCTGGATTCTCTGTTCTTTTGCTTGGGTTTAATAAAGGTTCTGCCTATGTATGAATTCTTAACAAAGGCCTGTCCATAAGGAATTCCAGATTCAAGTGAATATCCAAGGGCTGCAACATTGCCGGACTCAGGAACGCCAACTACCATATCGGCCTCTACTGGTGAATCCTTGGCCAAAAATCTTCCTGCAGCAATCCTGGCGTCGTATACACTGATGCCATCAATGTTACTGTCTGGTCTGGAAAAATAGATATATTCAAAAATACAACGAGCGTGCTTCTCTTTAAGAATGCACATGGATTTGTCTGAACGGATGCCATATTCAGGGGAAATAGTAACGATTTCTCCCGGCTCAACATCTCTTATAAAGGTAGCTCCAATAGTATCAAGAGCGCAGGTCTCGGAAGCCAGAACATAACAGTTCTCTCTTCTTCCTATTACAAGGGGCTTAAATCCGTAAGGATCTCTTGCACCGATGAGCTTTCTAGGTGACATGATAACAAGAGAATAAGCGCCCTTTATCTTGGTCATAGCCTTGCCAACGGCCTCCTCAACAGAGTTTGTCACAAGCCTCTCTCTAGCAATATGGTATGCAATTACTTCTGAATCAATTGTAGTCTGGAAAATCGCACCTGTATAAGCAAGCTCCTGACGAAGCTCCGGTGCATTGACAAGGTTACCATTATGGGCCAGAGCCAGGGTACCCTTTACATAATTAAGAACCAGCGGCTGCGCGTTTTCTCTTGTGCTGCTCCCCGCTGTAGAATAGCGCACATGTCCAACACCGATATCTCCCTTCAATTTATCAAGGATCTCCGGCGTAAATGCCTCATTGACAAGGCCCATATCCTTGTAGCTAAGGACCTTCCCTTTAGGACCGGCAGTCTCGCTGACAGCTATACCGCAGCTCTCCTGTCCCCTGTGCTGAAGCGACACAAGGCCATAATAAATGGACTCTGCCACATCTCCACCATCAAAATCGTACATGCCAAAAACGCCGCATTCCTCTCCCAGGCGCTTGTAGCTCTCTAATCTACTCTCGGTCATACTCTCTCCCAATTAGATCTTGTAATATAGATGAAATTATCATCCATTGGCACAACACCAAAAATATATCATCTGCCAACCTTATTTTCAACATACTTTTTGCATAAAAAACTACCGCAATCATCAAAAAGAATTGCGGTAGTAAACATCATTTAAGACATCTTTTTATACATATAGTTACCAATCATCTGTATAATCTGAACAAAGATGATCAGTATGATAGAGCAATAGAATAAAATCTCATAATTGCGGGCCTGATAACCGTATCTGATGGCAATATCGCCGACACCGCCTCCTCCTACTGTTCCAGCCATAGCTGAATAGCCAATAAGAGAAATGATAAGAAGAACTATTCCATTAAGCATCCTTGGAATAGACTCTTTTACATATACATGAATTAGAATCTGAAGGTTGGATGCGCCAAAAGATCTGGCGGCTTCTACAACTCCAGGATTAGTGCCACGAAGGCTTGTTTCAAACACTCTTGCAATAAAAGGAATTGCAGAAATAGTAAGTGGAACGATCATAGCTGTAGTTCCGATAGAAGTTCCCACGATAACTCTTGTAAAAGGAATCAGGATTACAAGAAGGATGATAAAGGGAAAGCTTCTAAACACGTTGATTATAAAGCTAAGAACCTCATATATGATCTTGTTGGGCTTAAGTCCGTCAGGAGCTGTGAGAGTAAGCACGATCCCCGGAATAAAGCCTAAGATTACGGAAAATATTGTGGACATAAAAGTCATATATAAAGTTTCTTTAAAAGCTTTTAAAAGTATTTCTGAATAACCTGCAGTAGATAATATTCCTGGCATTAGCGAACTACCTCCCATGTAACATTCTTGGAATCAAGGAAAGCGCAGGCCCTCTCAAGATCTTTTTCCTCCATATTAAGGACAAGGCTACCATAAACGTCCTCACGGAAGTCCTCGAGCTTGGCCCAGCAGATGTTAAAGTCTGTATGGAGTTCCTGAGCCATCTGTGTAACTATAGGCCTCTGATTGCCCTCTCCAAAGAAAAAGAGCTTAAGATTGACTCCATTTGTAGGAAGCTTGTCACTTTCTTCTCTGAGGAAGTCTCTGATTTCTCTCTCCTCAGGCCAGATAAAGAGCTTCTCAGGTCTTCCAACTGCAAGAACTCTTCCACCAGATAAAAAGGCCACTCTCTGGCAGATCTGCTTAACAACCTCCATCTGATGAGTAACAACCACGATGGTAATTCCAAGTTCTTTATTAATCTTCTGCAAAAGAGCTAGTATCTCCCTTGTAATCTCTGGATCAAGGGCACTTGTTGCCTCATCGCAGAGCAAAAATTCAGGATCGAGGACCAACGCTCTTGCAATAGCTACACGCTGCTTCTGTCCGCCTGATAACTCTCTTGGCTTGGCATGAACCTTATTCTCAAGGCCTACGAGCTTTAGGAGCTTTAATATCTTTTCCTTAGATTCCGCAGACCTAGGATTGATGCCCCAGAATTTCATAGGAAGAGCTACGTTCTGATAAACGTCAAGTCTCTCTAAGAGGTTAAATCCCTGGAAGATCATGCCCATCCTCTTCTGGAGAAGTCTAAGGCTCTGCTTGTTCCTGATGTCTACCTTCTGTCCCTCTACCAGGATCTGTCCGTCATCATAGGACTCAAGACCGTTTACGCAGCGAAGAAGGGTAGATTTACCAGCTCCTGACTGACCAATAATTCCAAAGATCTCACCTTTTTCAATTTCAATTGAGATATCCTTAAGAACTTCTGTATTCTTGAAGGACTTTTTAACATTTTTAATCTGTATCATATTCTTGTCTTTCTATAATCTATTCCATTATTCTGAAAGAGTATATCACAAAAAAGAGGCCTTTGCGAGCCGCTAATCAGCATGACTGACAGTCATAAGAAAAGATGCGCCGCAAACCCGCAGCGCACCTCTTCAATGGTAGGATGATTTTTATGACTTACTCGGCTAATTTTATTACTATTTTACTGTGCATCAATAAATGATGTGATAACAGCTCCCTTGTAGGTATCATCGATATACTTCTGAACTTTCTCAGACTGAAGCGCCTTTACAAGAGCCTTTGTCTTTTCTGAATCTTCTGATCCCTGCTTAACAACAAGGAAGTTTGTTCTCTTAACAGTTGTCTCATCGTCAAATGTCTCAATCTCAATAGCTGGATACTGGGCTGGAAGACCTGCCTCAAGAGCATAGTTACCATTTATTGCAGCAGCATCAAGATCAGGAAGTGCAAGTGTAAGCTGTGCAGCCTCAAGTGGAGTGATAACATATCCATGAGGGTTTGCCTCTGTATCTTTTGTCAGAGAATCTTCTGTGTAGCCCTCTTCTGTGCCGTATCCACCCTTAGAAACAAGAAGTCCCTTTGAAACAAGAAGATCAATTCCTCTCTCTGCGTTGTCAGGGTCATTAGGGATACCAATCTTGGCTCCATCAGGAATATCTGAAAGTGCTGTGTACTTCTGAGAATAGATACCCATTGGCTCAATGTGAACGCCTGCAACTGCTGCAAGGTGAAGACCTGCATCTGAGTTCTGCTGGTTCATGTATCCAAGTGTCTGGAAGTAGTTGGCATCAAGCTCGCCCTGTTCAAGGGATGTATTTGGAAGTACATAATCTGTAAATACTACAGTCTCAAGTGTCCAGCCGTCTTCTGCAAGAACTTCCTTGACAACGTTATCAAGAATCTCTGCGTGTGGAACTGCAGTTGCGCCTACTCTGATTGTCTTATCTGCAGAATCCTGTGCTGGAGCTGCCTCTGTATTAGCAGTTTCTGTAGTGTTATTCTCTGTAGTTGTTGTGCTCTCTGGTGCAGATGCTCCACAGCCTGTAAGAGCTGATACAGCAAGTGTTGCTGCAAGTACTAAAGATGCGAATGATTTCTTTTTCATAAACTTTTCCTCCTCGAATCGCTGAAACAATCCTACCTGCATATCTGAATTGCTCTGCGTTATCTTTAACATGTTCATATAATAGAACAAAAAAGACATCTTGTGAATACACCTATACTTTTATCAACCTATAAGTGGAAGTTATCATTACATTTGCGAAGGCAATGATCTATTCTCCTCACATCTCCGGATACTTCTCCTCATAGCGGGATACCATATCAAGAATTTCCTGAGTATACTCGGGATACTGTCTTGCCATGTCCTCAATTTCTGACTTGGCATTACCTGCAACGATATCCCTGTTGTATTCCATGCGCTTTCTAAGGGACTGCCTCCTGACATTCAGACTGTGCCTTATCTCAACTTCTTCATTGTGATCAAGAAGAGCTTCTGGCTGGTGAATCCAGATTTCAGGATCCCTGACCCTAAAGTGCCTCAGAATATAGATAAGATCCTTCTGGTTTGTATCAAGACTCTTTTGGGAATCCTCAAACTCTGCTCTTTCCTTGGCCTCCTGAATGTAGCGGTTATACATGCTTGTAAGTTCCTTGGCATTTGAAACCCTGTATTTAAGGCATAGATAATCTATCAGGTTTGTGTTGTTGACATATCGGATCTTTACCTGATTCTGCAGCATGATAAGCCTTGAGATTGACTTGCGAACAGTCTTTAGCTCAACCACAGAATTGGTACTATTGAAATACAGAAGAGTCACAGATACTGCCGCCAGCAAAACCGCGATCATATAGCCATAGACCACATTTAGCTCCAGCACAAACTGCAGGAATAAAAGAAAAATAATGCAGAGCCCCAGTGTAACGGCCACAGTAATAATTAGCTTTTTGCAGTTATCCACAGTATTTACAAGTTCTTCTTCTCTATATAGATACGCCTCATGCTCTCCATCAAGGCGCTTTAGATCATTCTTTATCTTCTTTTGGTAATCCTCGGCATCCGCAAGCTTTTTGGCACCTTCTCTTGCTTCCGAAGCAAGCCTCTCCATGTGTTCAAACTCTTCATCAGTCATCTTGCTCTTGCGGCGTGAGAATTTATCCTGCTGCTGTTGGGAATCAAGGAGTTTTTGGGCTATCTCATTGACTTCAAGTCGCTGCTCAGGCGGAAGTGCATTTATCTCATCGATATCCCTTAAGTGGCTGGTAACATCATTGTATTCAAACTCAAGAGAATCAAGTTCCCTTGCAGCCTCCTCCATCTGCTGAAGACAGCTTCCTATATACTCTCTTCGCTGAACAGGATCATCCATATCCAGCTCTTTTCTCGAGTAAACAATGTCATTCCAGTTTTCAAGCTCAGACTGGATCTGCCTCTCATCGATTTTTCTTTTACCGAAAATATCCTCAAGAAATCCCATATCATCCCCCATGTATGACTATTTCTCAATACTCATATTCGCAGTTTATTTACTTCCAATCTTATCCTTTATCAGGTTCCTGTACTCTATCTTAAGGCCCTGAGTTGTTTCCCCGACCTTCTCATAATACTCATGCATCTTACCCTCAGCCTTGTAAACAGCAATAGTTCCCAGAGCATGTTTCTCATCGCTTGCGCTGTAATGATCCTCAGCTTCGTTCATGCGCTTTTCAAGTTCAAGGGAAGCCTCGTAAGCATCCTCATTGTCAGCTATAAATGCCACATAGTCCTTGCTGCTCAGCCTCATTCTGACAGCAGCCAGATACTGGATATAGGACTCGTGGTCTCTACCATGCTCGTAGGCCTGCATGAACATCTTCTCAGCTCTCTCAAACAAAAAGAGCCTTGCATACATAACTCCCTCATTGTGCTCTATCCGGGCACGGAGCTTCCTGTCGATGTCTGGATCATTGTTCAAAAGATATTCATATTCCTTAAAAGCCATGCTATAGCGGCCATTTCTCATCAGGAAGTCTGCCCGTGAAAGGCGCTTTTGATAATCGTCCATTCCCGCATTTTCCCTAAGGATTGCCTCTACCTTGTCTATCTCTGCCTTGGTGTTATAGCCCACATAATCAAGAAGTGTTCCCGCAAGAGCAGCTACAGAGCACTTCCTGGCACGCATCTTCCTAAGATCATCTGCAAGTCTGTCGAGGCTGCACTCAGTGGCAATCCAGTCAAAAAGCTCATCACCAAAGCTCTCCTCATCCAAAAGAAATGCATTCTGGACAAAAAGATAACACAGCTCCTCGATGCAATACACATTGCGGCCAAGTTTATCAATATGATATGGATTTTTACCGTAGGTTCCTACGCATAGAATCGGTCTACCCATACAAACTCCTGTTACTAAAATATTGAAACGAATTGCCCCATAACCTGGCAATTTAGCAATTCTATAAGTCTATAACCTGTTCCCAGACCTGATTGGTGGCAGGAAAGATTTCCCCAAAGCCAAGGTCCTGAACTCTTATATAAACTTCATCTACAGCATTCATGGTCATATTAACCTGAAGCCTTGTGGTTCCACGAGGCCTCTTTTCAAGATCTTCAAGATATAGCTGGATTGTCCTGGGCTTGCCCCCAGTAAGTGGTGTTATCTGAAAATCCAGGACTCCCGTCTGGTCAACATAAATATCAAGCTGGGCCTGAGCCTCATACCAGTTGATGCCTGCATCCAAAATGGCATGGTAGGCCTCTTTCCCGCACTTTAAAAGATTAATTCCAATGTTGGACTTTAACTTATCCTCACCGAGAAATACATATTTCTGTGCATCCTCACTGGGGCGGATTCTCTCCCTTGCTGCAATTGTGGCCCCTTTACTAAAGAGGTTATTACCCTGAAAGACTCTCCTTGTCCTGCAGAGAAACTCAAGAGATCTCTTTGGCCATTTTTCCTTGAAGCCATCACCCAAAAGGAATACCGTAGATACAATCTTTTCCCCACATATCTTTTGCATTATATTAAGGAACTCATCGTCAAGCCTCTCGCAGGTCTTGTGGAAAAGAGCTGCATCCTTGGGAAATCCATCGCTCCCAACCCTGAGAGCATCGTAGCTTGAAGGAGTAATAGTAGCCACAATAGGCGTAGTATTGGGATTCAAATTCATATCATACACATGCAAAGTCTCAAGATCATAGTCGCAGGCGATGATCTCATGGTGCATCAGTTCTTCAGGCTGATAGAGCATGTAATTGTAAAAGCTCTCCTCGTGGCTCTGGTAAAAGATATTCGTGGTCTTAAGCTCCAGAGAAGCCGTAACTGCATTGAGCACCTGAACCATTCTGTGGTCAAGGCTCTTAGTGGTAAACATGATAGCTTCTACCTTTTCAAGAGCAAGCTCCATCGATAGAAGAGATAAACTTCTTTTTACAAATAAGGTCAAAAGAGCTATGGGATCATACTCAGAATCCCCAACCATTACTGACTTGCCATCCCTTGCAGCAGAAACCAGGTTGCAGACAGCATCAGCCTTCCCTTCATCAATCTGACGAAGAGCCTCCTTGCCGTAATACCACTGGTTTGCATCCTTTCTTTTGCAAAGGACAGTTGGAATATTATAAAGTTCAGCTCCCGCCAGTACTGAGAGTGTCTCGGGCATATCCGCATCAGAAGCTAAAAAGCTAATCTGTGACACTTTATCTCCCAGGTCATAGCCCAGTACAAAGCGTTTTTCATCTGAGTTACCAAAAAGCATCTTATTCCTTATCCTTCTGTGTTGTTCTCATAACCTGTAAAAATCATGTTACAGATGTTCTTTTTGTGATAGTACTCCGAAAGGAGCCTGTCAACTGTTTCGTAGTCCTGGAGCGTCTCTCCGATCATGATATCGTTTATCATTCCATATCTGCCACCGGCAATATTCTTGACTATATCGCTCTTTGAAATTGTTCCGCTTCCAGTGGCTGTCTCAGTGCCATCTTTGCCCTCTTCAGTAATGTAGTACTGAAGCTTTTCTCCAAAGAAAAGCACAAAGCTTATAACATATATTCCATCAAACATCTCTCGCATAGAGCGGGTCTGATACTCAGTCTCTGAATCAGAATCAATCCTATAGTGGATAACGCAGTGAGTGCCGGGCCTTGTTCTGTGCTCTAGCATTGTCTTGTCGTTAAATTGCACCATGTCAGGGCAAAGGTCTTCAAACTCCTTGTAGAAGGGGAAATGAATATCCTTTTCCATGAGGTACCTGAGGAACTCCCTGGCAACATCTTCATTTATCTCCTCATCAGTGCTCTTTTCTGTAGCATAGTATCTAAGATATGCAAGCTTGCACACATCCTGAAGAGGTACATGGTCAAGAGCTAACTTCTCAATTTCCTCAAAGATAAATCTGTCAGCTATCTTGCCATGGACAAAGCTGTCATAGGCGCTCTGAGTAAGGAAAGCCACCTCAATATCAGTGTTGGCTCCGCTCTTTACATACTGTCTGAAGATTTCTATCTTTTCCCCTACATAAGAGCCAGTATAGAGCATCTGTATCAACATTCTCTCGCAGAGAACGTAGGTATCAAGGCCAAAAGACTCCGCTGCCTTCCACACATTTCTCTGCTCCTTGAGAGTTCCCTCGAAATACTTAACAAGGTATCCCAAAAGCTGCTCATCATATTTGCCATTTGAAAAGGCAAAGTAGGCTATCTCAATTTCCATAGGCGCAGCCTGATACTGCTGCCTGTCTATCATCCTGCCGCAGAGACGCAGGATTGTCTTTGGATCAACTCCAAAGGTTCCATAGGTCTTTACCCAGTCAAGGGCCTTGTCGTAAAGCCCTGCCATTACAACAAGCTCTAGTATCTCTGCTCTTTCTTTTCTCGAGAGCCTTGCTGGATCCACGTCCATAAGGTACTCTGTTAGCTGCCTTGTAAAATCATTGTCATAATAAAATCTGATCAGATTATTTCTGATCTCGTTTCTACACTTCTCTCTTACAAGTTCAGAAGACGCCAGGTCTCTATATCTGCCCACATTATCCATAGTGATACTATAGGCATTCTTGCCAAGATCGCACAGGAAAAGATCCAGATTCTCCTTGCCCTTTTGAATGTAAGGAATTGCATAGGCCGCAAGTTTTCCCGGAAGCATCATCTTAATGTTACTGTAAGGAACAGAAGTAGCATATCTGTTGTCGTCCCTGTCTGCCAAAAATACGCAGTAATCGCTGCCATAAAGTGGCACGTAGGCGCATCCGTCAGTCAGAGGATACTTCATTTCTCTTTCGCACTTGTCATAAACTACAACTACTGTGCAGACTCTTTTGTCCGTAGTCCTGATCTCTGAGGTATACAATACGCTAAGGACCTTAGAAGCATTGGCTGCATCAACCATCTGCTTGGTCAAAAGATTCTTGTATAGGTAGCCAAGATCCCTATTTATCCTGCCCTTATCAAGCTGAGCCATGAGATACTTCTCAATCTGAGGCTTGTAGGAATCGTAGAGCTCAGGATACTCTTCCCTGTTCTCATGGATGTATCTGTAGAGAATAGCATTCTTGTCATAGTCAAGGTCGCTCTGATAGGAGAAGTACATAAGTACCATCCTGTTGATCTCGCAGGGAAGAAGCCCATTCTCATCGGTGTAGATGGACATCATGTAGTACTCATAGAGCCTTGTTATTCGAAGCTGGCTCTCTACGCCCTTGGCATACCACTCAAAGGCTCCCTTGTCGGTACGACCGCCCTTTATCAAAAGAGCTACTATCGCCTCTAAGATCTCGTCTCCGCCCTTTATCATGTAGCAGGCTTTTAGGATCTTAAAGAGCTTTTCGTTGTAGTTTCTGACTCTCACCGCCTGATAGATGATCTGATCTATAAGGTTAAGACTTATTACTTCCTTTTTAGCTCCATACTCCAAGATGTAGAGCTCAAACTCATCAAGGCGAGTCAGGATTGATGGAGACTCATTTAAAAGATTAACCGCCTCCAGATACAGGATAGGGCTCCTGCAGCCATAGGAAAACTGCTCTTCCAGCATCATCCATTTTCTGGGGCTTGAAGCGCTAAATTCATCTGATACATATTGTATAAGCCAGGCAATGCGCCAGTTATCAGGGTTTCTCCTAAAGATACCCTCAAGTCTCTCTGATATGTCGTTGACAAAGCTGTCCTCTCTGCTGCAGAGAGTAGAAAGATACAGATAATAGCTGTAAAGTGTATCTCCAGGCGCTTCCTCAACTTCTCTTGCTGCCTGATCCAGTATCCACTTGCCTTCGTTGACTCTTCCGGCAGTTATATAGTAATGAGCTGTGTACAGCCTAAATTCAAGATCTTTTTCATCAAGGGCGTTCATCTTGGTAATGACCTTGCCAGTTTCTGAGAGCCAGGCCCTTGGATTTATCTTCTTGCAGCTAAAGTTCTCGTAGGCCTTAACAAGTTCAACCAAAAGCTTTTTCTTTTCCTGATAACTGGAGGTAGGAAGCCTGTCGTCTACGTTTACAGAAACGGTAACCGGGAGGGAAACCTTGGTAAAGGCATTCTCATAGGTTACCATGGCAAAATTGTTGCCTCTGTGGAGCTTATCCACCTTGAGTTTTAACTTAGTGTGACAAATTGAGCCGGTAAAGTCGTCGTCTTTAAGTTTTTCTTTTTCCGGGACAATGAAATCTCCGTCGACATTGACTGAAAGCTCAGAATAGCCCCATCCGCTTCTGGTGATAGAAACTGGTATTTCACGTAAGGTACTGGTATATTCAAGTGTCTCTTCCTTCTCATCCAGGATAAAGGACATGGGCTGTTTCTTGTTGATAGCGATCAGAAATTCCTCGACATTCTGCTCATTGCCGGGAATTGCGCTAAGGCCCCTGTAAAGGCTCTCGTAGCTATCGTCATTGCCGCTGAATATAGAAATAAACTCACCAGAATAAAAGAGGTCAACAGCCTCTCTCCAATCAGTCTTGGCCAGATTTGCAAAATGAAACAAATTCTTGATGTCACCAAGGCTTGATGCGATATGATCAAGCTTTACAGTGACTACGAAGGGGAGAAAGTATTCTCCCTGGTTTGAAATGATGCGGAAGTCTCCCTGAAGGACATCGCCCTTGCCAAGGCCTTCTGCATTGAATCTATAAGATACTTCATATGGTGTTCCAGAGAAATCTCTGGTGATGACCTGCATTCTCATGTCAGTGGAAGATACTTCCCCTACAAGGAGTCTGTCCTCAGGGCCAAAAATAGTGAATGACCCTTCCACAACTTCCCCTGCGCTAAGTGAAATTTCCACACGGGAAGTAGAGAAATCAAGATTTCTCTCGTAGTAGCTATTTTTCCCTTTAAGCAGCTGATCAACAATCTCTCTCACAATACACCCCAAAAGCAAACATATATACTAGATATTATAGCACAAAAGAGCCCGCGGTGCGCACGTATTCTCAATGTTCCTCCCTCCGCTCACGCTTGTGGCTAGGAGCGGAGGTGCGGTGGTTACTCGGTGCGGAGGGCTTCGATTGGGTCGAGGGCTGCGGCTCTTTTGGCGGGGTAGATACCAAAGAAGAGGCCGATTGCAGTTGATATGAGGACTACGATGACTACCAGGACCGGATTGACTATGAAAGCAAAGTCAATGATCTTGCAGATAAGGTAGGATATTGCAAGGCCCAGAAGGAGGCCGATAAGGCCACCTGTAAAGGTGAGGATTGAAGCCTCAGCCAGGAACTGGGTCAGGATTGAAGAAGTTCTAGCGCCCAGGGACTTCCTGATACCGATTTCTCTTGTTCTTTCTGTAACTGAAACAGTCATGATGTTCATAACGCCGATTCCGCCAACAAGAAGTGAAATAGCAGCGATAACAGCTACTACTGTGGTTATGATGTTAAGAATTGTATTTGTGGTTTCGTCAAAGCCGTAGCCGGAAGAAATTTTTACCGCATTTTCTCCCCTTAGTCCCATGACGTTTTCCACAACAGATCTTGTTTTTGAAAGAACCTGATCCTTGTACTCACTGTCTGTGTAAATTGTGAAACCATGAACATTGCTCTCCATATCGATCATATAAAGATCAAGCATAGATGTATAGGGCATTGTCACAATAAATGAAGGCTCATCAAAAAAGCTTGCATAGGCTGTATCAAGGGTATTATCCTTGCGGACTCCCACAACAACATACTCATCTGTCGCTCCATAAGCGCTTACTTCCAGGAAGTTTCCCACAACGTCTTCATAGCCAAAAAGTTTTGTTGCAGCTGTCTGGCTGAGAACTACCACTTTCTTGGCTTCATCCACATCGGATTTAATAAGGAATCTTCCGTGGATCATCTCAACCTGGCCTGACATCCCGGAAGCTGGGGTTTCTCCATTGACTATAGCATCAAAGGTCTTATCTCCCATCACAAGCTGGCCTCCATACTGAAGTCCGGGAGATACTCCATCAATATCGCTTATATTGTTTTCGATAAGGTCAAGCTGGTCCTTGGTAAAGCCTTTATCTGTTTTGGTATCATCAAGGGTTACGGAAATGGTGGTGGCTCCTATAGAGTCCATTTCGCCATTTACTGTAGCCTTCATGCCATCCCCAATTATGAGCACAGTAAGTACGGCAGCTATTCCTATGATGATGCCAAGCATCGTAAGGAAAGACCTGCCTTTATTACTTTTTATGCTGGATATTGCGCTTTTTACATACTCTAGATACATTTATGCTCCTGTTTATAACCTGAGTGCGTCGATTGGTTTCATCTTGGCAGCTTTTCGTGCTGGATAAATTCCAAAGAAAAGTCCTATAAGTACCGAGAAAAGAGCTGCTCCAATTACGGAAGTTGGTGTGATTATCACATCAAATCCAATAAGGGTGCAGATTATGTAGGCCATGACAATGCCAAGGATGATTCCGACTATTCCGCCAAGGAGTGTCAATATCGCGGCCTCAGCAAGGAACTGGGTCATAATAGCTCCAGTCTTGGCTCCTATGGACTTTCGTATACCGATCTCTCTGGTTCTTTCCGTTACCGATACCAGCATGATATTCATTACACCTATGCCACCTACAATAAGAGATATGACTGACACCAGTAAAAGGAACTTAGTGGCATAGCCAAGGATAGTGTCAAGCTGTTCAGAAATATCAGCCATGCTATAGGCATTAATAGCCTTGATTCCATGAAGTCCGTGAGTGTTTGTAAGTATCTCTTTTGCCGTATTAATTCTATCAGTAAGGATAGACTGATCTGCAAAAAGAACCATTGAATAGAAGTTGTCTACATAAATATCAAAATCTGCCCCAAGAGATGTGTAGGGAATCTCGATAGTTGCGCTGTAGTCCTGGCCTTCCATGATAAAAGAGTACATTCTGTTCATGTTCTCGCGAAGTCCCACTACAGTGTAGGTTGCTGTTTTTCCCCATATAGTAATGTCTATGTTAAGTCCTATTGCATCTTCTGTTCCAAAGATTTTCTTGGCATCATCAAGGAGCATAACGCATACTCTCTGGTTGCTATCAACCTGCTGCCTGGTAAAATATCTGCCCTTTACTATTCCATTGCTGTAGGAATACTCAAGGCTTTCAGTGCCGCCAGAAACGTACGCGGAATAGGTTTCTCTTCTTCCTGCCACCTTTCCATAAACTGAAAAGTCAGGAGAAACGCCCTTGATATCAGGCATAGCTTCTTCCAAAAGATCCATATCGTCCTTGGTAAAGGTTTCCGAAGTCTTGGAGGAATCGATGCTGATATTGCCATAGTTACCTGCGATATCATTAAGCTGGCTGGTAACAAAATGGCTCATACCATTTCCAAGAGAAACAACAGCTATGACCGCCGCGATACCAATAACTATTCCCAGCATGGTCATGACGGTTCTATAGCCGTTACTTATTATCTGTTTAATTGCGCTTTTAAAATATTCGCCGAATTTTCCCATAATCCTGATTATTTACTGAGGCATAACTGCCACTGCCATTCCCTCTGTAAGAGTGTCATAATTTCCTGCGATAACCATATCTCCAGCGTTAAGTCCCTCTACAATCTGAGCCTGAGTGCTGGATGCAATACCAATAGTAACGTTCTTGCGGGCAACAACTCCGTTGTCATAAACATATACAAAATCTCCCTGGGCATCAGTCTGAACATACTCATATGGAAGAACCAGCGTATTATCAGCCTTCTGAGCATGGATCTTATTATTTGCCTCTACGCCAAGGATAATGTCTGAATCAGGATTTTTAACCTTGATAGTTGTAGCTACAACCGCAACACCGTTATTATTCTTGGTAGCTGCACCAGCAATCTTCTCAATCTCGCCATCATAGGCCTTACCGTTTATTGTGATATCAACCTGCTGTCCTATTGCTATCTTAGGAAGGTCACTCTTTGAAATCTGAACCAAAACTTCAACGTCATCAAGATTTTCAAGAGTAAGGAGCTGGGCTCCGTTTGCAGCAGTCGCACCTTCTACAATTGCAACATTTGTTACAACACCATTAAAGTCGGCCTTAATTCCCTCTTTTGCCTCAGAAATCTTATCCTTGCTATCGCCCTGGGTCAGCACTGTAGAATCCTTGGAAGCCTTGGAAGATGTAGCCTGGCCGGGGTTGATATATGCACCCTTGGCAGCATTAAGATTTGTCTGCTCAAGAGTAAGTGCTGTGATCTGATTGTTCCAGCTTATGATCTCTGGGTCATTTGTAAGGGCATACTGGATCTCGGCAAGAGAGTTCTGGGTCTGAAGGTACATTTCATTACCATTTTCGTCCTTTCTCTCCATTGGATCATAGCCCTCTTCCTTGTCGGAAATGCCATTTTCATTGTAGTCATTAAGGAGCTTATTAAGCTCTGTCTGTGTGCGCTGAAGTCTTGTTGTCTTTTCACTGATCTTGTTCTTAAGGTCCTGAATTTCAAGAGTGATGTGATTTAATCTGTCCTGGATCTGATGAAGTGACATGCCCTGTGCATACTCTCTGTCATAAGCATTGGCTGTTGTGTACATGCTGTTGTAAGAGCCTTCAGCCTGAGTGATTGCAAGGTCTGCAGTCTGCTCTGCAAGATTAAGAGCAGATTCATCATAGGAAAGAAGCACATCTCCTGCCGCCACCTTGTCTCCAACCTTGACATTTACGCTTGATACAGGCGCAGTCACCTCGGAAAAATAAGTCTTGGACTCTGCACTCTGCACTGTTCCTGAAATAGAAAGCACGTTCTCGATTGTTCCAAGGCTTGCTTCCTCAACCGGAACATATACAACCATATTCTTGGCTGCATTTAATCTGGACACTACAAAGAATACTATCAAAAGAGCTACAACGCCCAGAGCAATAAATCTTTTCTTTACCCTCTTCTTGGGCTTTTTAGCTATTTCTGTAGTCTCATATTCTTCGTAAACAGGTGCTTCACTAGTAGCCTCACTTTTACTTACCTCAGCCTTTTCGTTGTCTGCATTTACCACTGTCTGAGCCGCAGTATCTGCTGTATCTTTTGTTTTTACCTCAAGTTCCTTATCCTGTGCCATATTGCCTCCCTATTAATCCTTGTAGTCTTTGTTCATGATATCTGAAACTATCTGTCCGTCAGATATAGTTATTATTCTCTTTGCCTGTGCTGCTATTCCCGGGTCATGAGTGATTATGATTACTGTTCGACCCTCTTTATATAATTTCTTGATAATGCTGATGATTTCCTTACTAGAGCCTGAATCCAGGTTACCAGTTGGCTCATCCGCAAGAAGAATTGGTGGTGCCTGGGCTATAGCCCTAGCAATAGCTACTCTCTGCTGCTGACCACCTGACATCTCATTGGGCCTGTGAGTCATTCGGTTTCCAAGTCCCACATGATGTAGCGCATCCATGGAAAGCTTGGCTCTTTCCTTTTTACCCACACCTCTATATATAAGAGGCAGCTCAACATTCTCAAGTGCTGTCAGAGATGGTATCAGGTTAAAGCCCTGGAAGATAAAGCCTATCTCCCTGTTTCTGACATCAGACTGCTCGTCATCTGTCATATGGGATACATCCTGTCCATGTAAAAAATATTTGCCGCTGGTTGGAGTATCAAGACACCCCAGCATATTCATAAGAGTGGATTTTCCTGAGCCAGACTGGCCTATGATTGCTACAAACTCGCCCTCACCTATTATCAGGTTGACGTGATTAAGAGCTTTTACTTCATTGACCCCGGGATTGTATATCTTAGATACATCCTTTATTTCTACAAGTTTTTTCATAACTAACCTCTATCGTCACTTCCCGTGATTATCGCAAAACAAAGTTTCCGTTGTATAAAATCTAATCAACATACTTTAGATTATGCTTTTAAAGTATTTTTGTAAACATAAAGCAACAAAAATACACAGAATCTACACGATTTTTAATGTCTTTTAATCGTTTTCGTTTTTAATTATCCCCTATTTTTGCGAAGATTTCTTGCAAAGATTCTAAATTTTTTATAAAATCATTTAGTTTGCTGCAAAATAATTGCTGCCTTCAAAAAGGTGCCCACAACATATTGTGTTTTTGCATGCAATAATATACTATATTAAGTATATGATATAGGTGTCAAAAGTCACAAATGCTTGCATGTTATGCATTTTGACTTTATGTCCCAAACAAATATGAGTAGTTAAGTATTCAGGAGGAACAATCAATGAAATCACCTGCAGAAATCGCAGTAAAATATGAAACAGTAGGAAAGGGCAAGACAGAAACCGGCGTATTAAAGACCTTTCTACTTAGTATCCTGGCTGGTGCCTTTATAGCTCTTGGTGGTCTTGGAAGTCAGATTGCAAGCTGCTGCGCAGCTGACCCTTCAAGTGCCCGCATGATCAGTAGTGTTGTCTTCCCAATAGGTCTTTTTATGGTCCTTATAGGCGGAGCTGAGCTCTTTACCGGAAACTGCCTTATCTTTATCCCTGTATTATCAGGTAAGGCCAAGATTTCTGGCATGCTAAAGAACTGGGTCATCGTTTATTTTGGTAATATGGTTGGTGGTTTTCTCATTGCCCTTACAGCAACTTATTCTCACATATATTCCTTTGCAAATAATGCCCTTGCAGAAAATGTAGTATCAACTGCAGTTACCAAGGCTAATATTTCCTTTAGCGACGGGCTTCTCCGCGGCATCCTCTGCAATGTACTTGTCTGCATGGCTGTATGGTGCTCTTTTTCAGCAGATGAAATAGCCGGCAAGGTCCTTGCTCTCTGGCTTCCTGTAATGCTCTTTATTATCTGCGGTTTTGAGCACTGCGTAGCTAACATGTACTTCATCCCTGCAGGAATGCTCGCAAGCGCTGAATATGGAATTTCGGCTCAGGGTCTTTCACTATTTGGCTTTTTTGTAACTAACCTTATTCCAGTAACAATTGGAAATATCATAGGCGGAGCTGTCTGCGTAGGTGCTATGTACTATGCAATCTATCTAAAAAAATAATATGCCTGATAACTCTGATTTATCTAGCCTATTTTTATCATCGTTATATCGTATTTTTAGTTGCAGAATTATGTATCATATTCTGCAACTTTTTTGTATAATTATTTTGATATAGGGATTCAAAGTCATAGGTTGCTATGCTTGCATAAAGCAACATATGACCTTGAAGACCGAACAAATATGAGGAATACGCAATTTACGAAGTAAATTAGCGATTTCCGAATATTTGTAGAATAGAGGGAGTTTCGAAGAAACAAAGCAATTCATATATCATATATGCACCGCCGCGCTTTATGTCATGAGGGACCTGATCTATGAAAAAAGATAAAGCTAAGACCTTTCAGACCATTCTGGCATTTGTTATTAATATAGCCGTGTTCCTACTGCTTTCTTTTTATTGCGCATTTACCGGACTCAATGAAGATAGCATGAAAGTAGCTTCAGGCGGCACTACATATTTTACCTTTTTTCTTTCGCCATTTCTTTTGATAGGAGCCTTATATGGGTACTTTCTGGCCCTATTTGCTTATGTTTTTTCTTTTATACTTTCCCTTATATTCAATACCGCCAACGCCTACAATATGGTCGTTCTTCTTATGGCGATGCTGATGTTTTCTGCTTTTTCACAATATTACTACTTCAAGACCATAAAAAAGACCATAATCAGTGCAGCTGTAACTCTTTTCATCACTTCGTTCTTTGAGCTTGCCTGCTTTTCACTTATCCCCAACAATGAGTTTAGGCTTTACAGATTTTTTGATTATACGACCTATCTTTTTAGGGATACCCTTGTAATTTTTTCTACTGCAATCTTTTTCTATTTGTACTATACCAAGTGCCCCGATTTCCTAAAGTATCCCTTCCCGCTTTCAATCCGCTATACCAAGGAATTTAGTGGAGAACATGATTATCTTATAAATCACAGAAAGACAAAGATAAGCATGAAGATCACAGCCATAATCGTATTCGTAGAGATCATCCTTGGGCTTTCTGTTGCTGTATTTATGGTAGTTCTTTTCCCAGATATCAAGAAGATAATTTCAGACTCAGTAAATTCAAGCTACCTATTTTCTCAGCAGGCAACTGTTTTTCAAAATGATGTGCTGGATGAACTGCAGAGTTTAACCTTTACCTTTGACACTACTGTCTTGGGATATGACCTTAAGATGCTGCTTCTGATGATGTGCATCGGAATTCCTATGGCCGGATTTATTAATTTCTATGTTAAGACCTGTATAGGCGTTCCCCTTGGCAACATGTCAGATTTTATGGATAAGTATTCCAGAGCCGATGATGCCAAAAAGCTTGAAGTCGGAAGGACTGTGGATAATCTTAACGTAAGATCCCATGACGAGATCAGGATAGTAAATGATTCCATAAAGGAAACTGTCCACGCCGTGGAAGCCTATATAAACCGCCTGCAGGAGGAACAGGAGCTGGAAAAAGAGCTAGAGGTTGCAACAAGAGCTTCCGAAGCCAAATCCTCTTTTCTCTCAAATATGTCCCATGAGATCAGGACTCCTATAAACGCAGTTCTGGGTCTTAACGAGATGATAATAAGGGAAAGCAGCCAGGAGTCAATCGTCGAATATGCAAACAGCATAAAGAGCGCCGGAAACTCTCTTCTTAATATAGTTAATGATATTCTGGATTTTTCAAAGATTGAAGCGGGCAAAATGGATATTCTGCCAATGCCTTATCATTTGGGCTCAACTATAAACGACCTTATAAATCTGATATCAGCAAGAGCAAATGATAAGGGGCTTGCCCTTGAACTTAATATTGACCCCACCCTTCCAAGCGGCCTTATAGGTGATGAGATCAGGATAAAGCAGTGCGTCAGCAACATTCTCACAAATGCCGTCAAATACACTGAGGAAGGCTCTGTAACACTAAACATCAGCTACAGAAAAAAAGATGAAGGCAGTATTTACTTGAACTTCCAGGTAATTGACACTGGAATTGGCATAAAGGATGAAGACCTCAAAAAGCTCTACTCTCCTTTTGAAAGGATTGAAGAGAGCCGAAACCGCACTATTGAAGGCACCGGGCTTGGCATGAGTATTGTACAAAAGTTACTAGCTCTTATGGGTTCAAGCCTCAATGTTTCCAGTATTTATGGTGAGGGTTCCTCTTTTTCTTTTGAAATTGTTCAAAATGTTGCTTCCTGGGATGAGCTTGGTGATTTTAAAGAAAAGTATAAAGAATTTGTGCGGTCTCAAGAGAAGTATCATGAGAAGTTCAGAGCTCCCGAGGCTGAAATTCTGGTAGTAGATGATACTCCAATCAATCTCACGGTCGTAAAGGGTCTTTTAAAGGCAACTCAGATCAGAATTGACACCGCAGAAAGTGGAATGGAAACCCTTGAAAAGGTTCAGAAAAAGAAATACGATGTCATCTTTATCGATCACAGAATGCCGGAAATGGATGGTGTCGAAACTTTGCATGCCATGAAGGAGCTTTCCGGAAATCTCTGCAAAGGTGTTCCCTGTATTGCTCTTACAGCCAATGCAGGAGTTGGTGCCAGGGAAGAATACCTGGCAGAGGGATTTGATGGCTATCTGTCAAAGCCCATTGATGCAGCTCTTTTAGAGGATATGTTAAAGAGCTACCTGCCAAAAGAAAAGCTAATAGATGTTTCAAAAGACTCTAAAGACAGTGAAAAGGCTGATTCTGCAGGCGATGCAGATGTACTGTCTATGCTAGAGGGAATAGATTTAAGTGAAGCTATCAAAAACTGCGGAAGCCGGGACCTTCTTACAGATGTGGTAAAAGAGTTTTTGACAACCATAGATTCCAAGGCTGATAACATAGAAAACTTTGCAAATAGCGATGACTACAGGAATTATACAATTAGTGTGCATGCTCTAAAGAGCTCTGCAAGGCTTATTGGTGCTATGAAGTTATCTGAAATGGCTGCCTTTCTGGAAGACTGTGGAAATAAAGAAGATGCTCCTGAGGTAAAAAATAAAACTCCTGAGCTTTTAGCCCTTTATAGAAGCTACAAGGACAAGTTGTCAAAGATAAATGGCAATGAATCTGATAAGGAACTGCCCCCTATTGACGAGGAGACCTTGGAAAGGGCCTTTCGTGATATGAAAGAGCTCATTGATGCCTATGACTATGATACAGCAGATGGCATCATGAAGATGCTCGCAGAGTACAGTATTCCTGACAAGTATCAGGATAAATATAGCAAGGTAAAGATTCTTTTGTCCAACGTAGACAGAGATGAGCTTTTAAAGCTGTTATAGATATTGGTTAATGAGGATCGATTATGGAAAAAAGAGTGATTTTAGTAGGTGATAAAAAAAGCTTTATGGTGACCTCCATTGCAGGCGAGCTTCAAAGCCAGGGGTTTGAAGTCCTGCAGGCGCCACCTGACGTGACAGCAATTGAACATCTAGAGAATAAACCAAATGTCTACCTTGTCTATGTGGATGATATTGAGGAGATGATGGAGTTCTTTGTATATCTACGGGACAAGGCCATAGAAAACACGCTTTCTATAAGCGTAATAGGCTCTCCTGATGAAATAGAAAAAATCTACACAGCAACCACCAAAGATAAGATTGCAGCTGCATTTGTCAGGCCTGTCAATGTAAAAGAGCTTGGGGCTAAGATGCTGGAAATAGTTGCGGCAGAAGAAGTAAGACTTCAAAAGAAAAAGATTCTTGTTATCGACGATGATGGCACGATGCTGCGAACCATAAAGAGCTGGCTCTCTGAAAAGTACCAGGTATTCATGGTAAATTCCGGAATGGCAGCCATCACTTTCCTGGCCAAAAACACTGTTGACCTTATCCTCCTTGACTATGAGATGCCTATCACAAATGGGCCAAAGGTCCTTGAAATGCTAAGAAGCGAAACCACCACCAACGATATCCCTGTCATGTTCCTGACTGTAAAGGGTGACAAGGAAAGTGTCATGAACGTAGTAGCTCTTAAACCCGAAAAATACCTCTTAAAAACCATGCCACCAGCAGAGCTTATTGCAAATATCGATGAGTTCTTTGAGAAGCAGAAAGCGAAACAATATATTTAGTTTTCGATATAAAAAGGACGTTTCAGGTTACTCAAAAGCTTCTGAAACGTCCTAGCATATTGTATTCTTTTAAATTATGATATATCTGATCATTTTGTAAGTGTCAGCATGATCTCATTACTACGAGCGATGAACTTAGTCATAGCCTCGCCCTCAAGTGGTGCATTCTGGATGCGAGCAAGATCGTAGAGCTGCTCGCAGATCATCTTTGTATTGTTTGCATCTTCATGCTCAAGTACATACTGTACAAGAGGATGGTTAGCGTTAAGAATAAGTGTCTGGCCTTCTGCGCCAAAATCTCCCATTCCCATTCCGTTCATGGCATACATCTTCATCATGTCAGCCATACGTCTGGACTCTTCTGATACTGTAAGCATAGAAGAAAGCTTCTTGTCCTTGAGCTTTTCAAGCTTAACGGTGAGCTTGTCGTTCTTAAGAGCTTTCTTAACCTTCTCGGCAAGAGTTTTCTCTTTTTCTGCAAGTTCCTCTGCTGCCTTCTTGCCCACTTTGGACTTGAAGGTATCTGTAAGGTCTGCATCGATTCTCTTGAAGGAAATGCCCTCATTCTTGGCCTCAAGCTGCTGCATGAAAGGTACATCAATTGAGTGGTTCATGATGAAGGCTTCCATCTTCTGAGCCTTAAACATGTTGATGTACTGGCTCTGCTGCTGCTCATCTGTTACATAGTAAATTGTGCGAGGCTCTTTCTCTTTTTCCTCGTCCTTCTTGTCATCAGCTGTCTGATCCTTGGGAGCGTCTGCGCCATCTGAAACTGGCTTACCCTCAGAATCTACAACCTCTGCCTGAACCTTCTCACCATTCTCATCAGTAGCCTCTTCCTTGGCAGCTGCTTCCTCAGCCTCTTTGTTGATCTGAAGAGCCTCAGGAGTTGTAAGATACTTGCCATCAAGGTTCTTGAACAGGATATAATCTGTCATCTTCTGGCAGAACTTGTCGTCGCGAAGGCAACCATATTTGATGAATGGGCTGATGTCATCCCAGTACTTGTCATAGTTCTCTTTGTCAGTCTTGCAAAGACCTGCAAGCTTCTCAGCAACCTTCTTGCTGATGTACTCTGAAATCTTCTTGACAAAACCATCATTCTGAAGCGCTGATCTTGATACGTTAAGAGGAAGATCAGGACAGTCAATAACACCCTTAAGGAGCATGAGGTACTCAGGAATAACTTCCTTGATGTTATCAGCAATGAATACCTGGTTGTTGTAAAGCTTTATAGTTCCCTCAATTGACTCAAACTCCATGTTGATCTTAGGGAAGTAGAGGATACCCTTTAAGTTGAATGGGTAATCCATGTTAAGGTGAATCCAGAATAAAGGCTCCTTGTAGTCGCGGAATACCTTTCTGTAGAACTCCTTGTACTCCTCATCTGTGCAGTCCTTAGGAGTCTTAGCCCAAAGAGGATGTGTATCATTAAGAAGCTGAGGACGTCTTTTTATCTTGAGCTTTCTCTCCTCTTCCTGAGGCTCCTCGCCCTCTTTAGCCTCTTTCTTCTCAGGCTCGATAGTCTCTATAACTACATCGTCATCGCGCTTTTCAGATTCCTTGATGGTCTCTGTGCCGTCCTCGTTCTCCTTGGACAGGTAGATCTCATAAGGCATGAATGAGCAGTATTTCTCGATAACTTCTCTAGCCTTGTACTCGTTGCAGAACTCAAGGCAGTCCTCTGAGAGGTGAAGTGTGATTGTTGTACCAACCTCAGTCTTCTGACCGTCGCTCATCTCAAAGTCTGAGCCGCCATCGCAGGTCCAGTGTACAGACTCAGCATCTGACTTGTAAGAGCGCGTATCGATGTCTACATAATCAGAAACCATGAAGGTTGAATAGAAACCAAGACCAAAGTGACCAATGATCTGATCTGCGTTAGCCTTGTCCTTGTACTTGTTAAGGAAGTCTGTAGCTCCAGAAAAAGCTACCTGGTTGATATATTCCTCAACCTCTTCTGCTGTCATACCGATACCATTATCTGTGATCTTGATAGTCTTCTCTTTGTCATTTAAAACTACATCTACACGAGGTTTAAATCCCTCTGGAAGTGTGTACTCACCCATCATATCCATCTTGCGGATCTTGGTGATAGCATCACATGCATTTGAAATTACTTCTCTGTAAAAAATATCATGATCCGAATACAACCATTTCTTGATGATTGGGAACATGTTCTCGCTGTTGATTGAAAGATTACCTTTTTTTGAAGCCATAATTCTCACTCCCTTTTTAATAATTCTGTTCATATTGATAGTCTGATAAATCTGTCGCTTACACAATTTATCAGAATAAATGTGGGCGTATCTTGCCCACCAAGTTCTAGTTTAAGACCCTCAAAAACAAAAGTCAATAAAAAATTAGCACTCACAATATGTGAGTGCTAACAACGTTGTTAATCAAGTCTTTATTATTAAATTTGTGCATTATCTATTGATAGACATATTTCCTGGTTCAATCACTTGAAATATACATCATACACCTTCCATAAATCTGAAGTTGTCACTGCTTCGTTGGAAGTTACTTCGATGGAATCCCACAAATCTTCATTGAGCTCTTTTGTGAGAGTATCAACAAAGGCATCATATTTCTCCCCGAAGACTTCTCTTTTTCTCTCAGCGACAATCCTGACCTTGTTGTATTCAGTCTGCTCTCTGTTGAAGGTGGATATACATTTGATGATAACGTATCCGTCAGAAGTTTCCACAATCCCGCTTACTTCATCAGTTCCAAGGTTAAAAGCAGCCTGTTCATAGGCTTCATCCATCTCTCCCTTACCAAAGGAAATTGTGGATTCCTCAGCCTCGTTATAATTGGTCATCAGTTCTTCAAAGGTGCTGCCTTCTATGAGCTGATTTTTGATGCTGGTAGCCTTAAGATATGTGGTGTTCTTCTCTGATTCATTGAAGGGAACCTTCTCGCCAGCTGCATTAAGGCTGTAGGTCTTTAAAAAGATCTGCTCAACTGTGATAGTTCTAGCCTCGTCATCACTGATCTCCGGATTGATGTCCCTTATAATGTAGTCATAGACCTTGTCTGCAAGAGCGTATTCAGAATACACCTGAAAGATTGTATCCTCTGTTGCCCCATACATGGCATCAACATCTGACTGATTTAGAGTATCGTAGTAGGCAGCTGCTGCCTCTCTGGCATTTTGAAGTTCCTCTTCATCAAGTGTTATTCCCATATCCGCAGCCAGAAGGTTCATAGCCTTTATCTGAGCAAGCTTGGCAAGAACCGACTCTTTTAACTGGGTAGATACTGTGCCCTGATCTGTCTGAGCTTCCCATATCTGCGAGCCAAAGGTGTTCTCATAGCCATTCTGCGTGTTGATGAGGTAAACCATAACTTCCTGAATACTGCAAACACTGTCCTCTATTCTGAATACCTCATTATTAGAAAAGCCCGTGGTAAACACCACCTTGGCGGTCCCTTCAGAAAGGCCGCAGCCAGTAAGCCCACACAAGCTTGTTATAAGTAAAGCCATGCATAGGCTACGCTGGAATATATGAACTTTGTGTTTTGCTTTTGATTTCGCTGCTATTATCATCACTTGTTCTGCTTCTTATGTTTCTTATGCTTCATGCCTTGTTCTAGCTAGGCCGGGGTGTGCTGTGCCTGCGCTAAACTCGCGTTTATTCAAGTTGCTTATCTCAGTCAAGGCTCTTTATGATGCTGCGGGCAACGCTAAGGCCGTTGGCACTTGCCTGCTGAAGACCACGAGTAACACCGGCGCCGTCACCGATTGCGCGAAGGCCCTTAATGCTAGTCTCGAAGTCCTTGTTGACAATTACCTTATTAGAATAGAACTTAACCTCAACGCCGTACAGAAGTGTCTCGTCAGAGGCTATACCAGGTGTGACCTTATCAAGAGCCTGGATCATCTCATCAAGATCTACCATGATTCTGTGAGGAAAAACTAGTGAAAGATCTCCAGGTACCGCATCCTTAAGTGTAGGAATCAGGTTGTTTCTGCAGAGTCTCTCCTCTGTTGTTCTTCTGCCACGTCTGAAGTCTCCGTAAGTCTGAACAAGAATCTTACCGCCACAGAGCATGTTTGAAAGCTCTGCAATCTTCTTACCATATTCGATAGGAGTCTTGAAAGGCTTAGTAAAGTTCTTGGATACAAGAAGAGCAAAGTTTGTGTTGTTGGTCTTTAGCTCTTTTCCCTTATAAGCATGTCCGTTAACTACTGCAAGTCCGCCATCATAGTACTCTGTAGCAACCTCGCCTGATGGATTTGTACAGAAGGTACGAACCTTATCATCAAAGGTTGGTGTGTGGTAGATAAGCTTGGCTTCATAGAGGTTCTCATTGAGGAACTGCATAACTTCATCTCTTACCTCGACACGAACGCCCACGTCAACGGTTCCAGGCTTAGTCTCGATGCCGATTTCCTCGCACTTATCCTTAAACCAGTCTGCGCCCTCACGTCCAACGGCTGAAACTACTTCTCTTGCGTAGATTTCCTCGCCCTTGTCAGTCTTTACTCCCTTACATACGCCATCCTCAACGATGATCTCTGTAACCATTGTGTTAAACTCAATCTCAACGCCCTGAGAAAGGATATGCTCCTGAAGCTTACTGTAAATCTTGTAGCCTTCCTCTGTTCCAAGGTGTCTGATAGGGCACTCAACAAGCTTAAGGTTAGCGTTGATGGCCTTTCTACGGATCTCGCGAAGCTCAACTTCCTTGTCGATTCCGTATACACTCTTATCTGCGCCAAACTTAAGATAGATTTCATCTGACTCGTGGATGAGCCTTGTAGCCTCATCATAGCCAAGGATATCAGGAAGTGTTCCACCTACATCTGGTGAAAGAGAAAGCTTTCCATCAGAAAAAGCACCAGCTCCTGCAAAGCCTGTTGTAATTGAGCAAGGCTTGCAGCCTGCGCAGGTCTTAGTTACACGCTTGGGGCAGTTTCTCTTTTCTATAGAACGTCCCTTTTCTATCATGAGGACCTTAAGATCAGGTCTTTTCTCCATCAGCTCATAGGCGCAGAAAATTCCGCCAGGGCCAGCTCCAATAATAACAACATCTACATTTTTAGCCATAAAAATCCTCCATATAAAAAGCTAAATGTGTATAAAAAATACATTGCCTACAAGAAACAATAAACTTGTAAGCAATGTATTATATCATATTTTATTAAGTTGTCACAGCGTATGAGCAATTATACATGATAATGCGCATTTTGGGGCTGAACAGTAACAGGGACAGCACTTGTATCAATTGATCAGAACACCTCTATCATCAAATGTGTACTTCTTGCCCCATTTGAGAATGGTTTCTGACTTAGCAAGATGTCCGTCAGCCTTTGAATAGTACTTGTCACCGCCTACTGTAATCCAGGTGCTGACAGTCATTCTGCCATCAGCCTTGAAGTAATAGGTCTTATCTTCAATATCTGTAAATCCAGTCTGGATAACGCCTTCGTCATCTGCATAGTAGGTTGCACTCCACTTACTAAACCAGCCTGTGGTCAGCTTACCTTCTGAGCCGAAATAGAACTTCTTGCCCTCAGACTCATAGAAAGCATTCTTCTGAAGAGTTCCATTCTTGCTAAAAAGATAAGTCTCAGTGCCAATCTTCTGCATGCCGGTAGCTTTTTTACCATCTGGTGTTTCATAGTAGGATGCACCGTACTTCTGAATCCACTTTCCTCCCTCAGGAGCAGCAGGTGTACCAGCAGAAACCGCAAAATCAGGTGATACGTAAGTAGCTGTTATAACATCTCCTTCTCTAATCTCCAATGTTTCATAATATTTCCACTCTGTTCCATTGACTGTCAACTTGGTGCTATCTGAAATTGCATAATCATCATAACAATTTTTAGGTACCTCAACTTGTACGAATGCTCTGTAGCGTCCTTCAATTACCGTATATTCTTCGCCCATTTCAATCCAATGGAAGCCTTCACCGTCATCTCTTTCTATATGGCTGTTATAGACCCATACTTTCTCATTTCCTGATTCAAAATGAGGCACTATTAGTTTATTACCATAAACAAGTATTTCCTGAAGATCACTTGTAGCATTGATTTCTCCAATTATTTCTCTTGATCCCTCAATATCAAATACCTCTGAGTAGAAAATACATGTTGATAAAATAAAATCTCCAGTATCTATCTTTATTATTTCTTTATCCCATGTTTTGCCATTTACCTGCAATGAAAAATCATCACTTAATTTGTAATCTATATCATCAGCGGTAAATTGTATACATGCTTCATAGCGCCATTTTCCAGCTGTAAACTGGTCAAAATCAGTCTCATCCCATGTGTCATTTTCAGTTTCTTTGAACCAGTTTCCTTTTACTTCAATTGGTAAATCCCCTTCAATATCAAAAGTAGGTTGTTCTATTGGCTTACCCAGCTGTGGAATAGATTCATAGTTGCTGGTTGCAGAAGCTGTTGACAAAACATTCCCAGATTCTGCACCACCGTAGTTGTACTTAAGTTCAACGTATGGTGTGAGCGGAATCACGCTATAATCATCATCGAGTAATACTGCAGCAATTCTTACAGAAACTATTCCTTTTGCAATGCCCATATCGTCACATGCTGTTTTAAGGTCATAAGGAGCAATTTTGTAAACACCATCACTCTCTCCATTTATTTGTATATCATAACCAGAGTGCATGCCATTATATAGATCCCAATATAAATAATCTCCAACTATATAAACATTCGTGAGTCCTGCGTCTATAATAACTGGAGGCTCTTCTCCGGAAACCAAAATTCCTGGTGATTCGAACAATGCAGTCACCAAATATCCATCTGTATCGCCTATGAAATTGACAAATATCCATTCTGTTCCATCAACTATCAGCCTGACATCTTCAGAAAACGCATTTTTCAAAGGCGTATCCGTTTTCACAGTCAAAACAACACTGCATTTATATATTCCCGCAGTTACTTCTCCATAAAGATTTATTGGTCTGACTTTTTGTCCAATAACCTCCACAGCATCGTATTGTGATACTGAAACCCTGTCATCAGACAGAGTATACGTAGGATATCTAAACTCACCGTTTAATACAAATATGTCCGCAATGTCACTTGTTGCTGTTACCTCAGTGATCAGATTCATCTCTGCCGGCTTCTCAAGCGTAAAGGTTTCTGAAGTAAATACTGGGTCTCCTCCGCCAAATGAAATAGCTTTTTCCCATGTTTGTCCAGCTACTTCAAGCTCAAAATCAGGGCTTAACTCGTAAGTGGATGCATATTTTTCGCTTAAACTTACAAATCCTTCAAAGCGCCAATTTCCAGGTGTGAATGTACCTGAGTTATAATATTGCCAAGAGCCATCTGACTCCTCTTTATACCACGTGCCTATAAATGCTAATTGGGTGTCCCATTCTTCAAACTCAAAATAGGGGAACTGTATTTGCGCATCAACCTTAGGAATAATCTTATAGTTACTCTTTACCTTGGCTGATTCAATCACAGTCTTCTCGGAAGCAGGTTTGAATGTATACTCAGGAGATTCAAACTTAATTGAACTTACTTCGCCAGAATTCTCTTTCTTAATAGTTATTGGTGTAAACTTCTTGCCATCCACCGTAAGCTCAAAATCAGGATCCAAGCAATATGTATTACTGCTAAATGGAGCCACCTTAACTGTTACGTCATATTTATAGGATTTATCCTGGAATCTGGTACCAGTCAAAATATAATTCCAATCATCGCCGGATTTTTCGCGCCATCCATTAAACTCATATAATATGTTAAAATTATTCAGCTCAACAGACACCTGCGTAGCAGGCGCGCCTAATACAAATATTTGGTCAGCATCACTGGTTGTATTCACACTTGTAAGTGGAGTTTTGTTACTTCCACCTTGATAGACATATTTAAGTTCAGTAATTGCAGAAAGGCTCTCATCACCAGCATTAAAATCTACAGCTTCTAATGTCACTGTAACTTCTCCGGGACTCACATTAAGATAAGCGCACTGATCAATAAGATTTACTGGAGGGTCAGCATAATAATCACCCTGTCCATTTGTGGTTACTACATATAATATATGTTGTCCAGGTTCTGCCACTATAGGATCCCAATATAATTTGTCACCCTCTATATACACATTCTGTAATGCAGGTAATGTTTCTTGGGTAATCACAATTTCTGGTGACCTAAAAATCGCAGACATCAAAAATCCATCAACTAGAATAGCCGCTTGCTCATACGTCCATTCTTTCCCATCAACTAAAAGCTTGACATTAGATGAAAGTGCATATTCCCTGGACATCTGGTTCTTCATATCCACAGATGCAAATACTCTGTATTTTCCTTCAGTCACCTCTCCAAAGTCATTAATAGTGGTGAATTCTCCATTTTTCTCTTTTTGAATCTCATATTGCGATACTGAAACCATCTCATTATCACAATTGAATGTAACAGGTTTAAGCCCACCGTTTAATACAAAAATGCTCGCAATATCACTTGTAGTTGTTACTTCAGTGATCAGCTCTCTATCCTGGTATGTATCGCTAATATTAGAGACATCACTCTCGTCAGCTACACTGGCTGTTATTTTCGGTACAACTTCAGGCACAGTTGTAGTCAGCTCCGGCTGCTCAATTGTAGCCTCTTCACTTGGCAATTCTCCCACATTTTCTACCGGGTCAGTAATATCCCCTTCGCCTTGTTCAGTAGCGTATACAGCAACAGGTTGCAAAACAAGTGCTGCGCTCATTACAAAAGCTAGTAATCTTGCAAAGTTTTTCTTTTTCATCCTATCCCACCTTTCTCATTAATAAGGAGCCTTCTCTGGCAGCTCTTTTAATTGGGGCCACCATTTATAATTCTAATAAAGGATTGAATGAAAAAACATTAACCTTTGGTTAGTATTTTTATAAAATTTTGCAACAAAAATGCATTGCCCGCAATTTATTTCGCAAGCAATGCATTATCTCTTTTATCTACTACTTCTGTACTGTACCGGAGTCATTCCGTATTTCTTTTTAAAGAGTCTGTTGAAATGCTCGACATTTTGGTAACCTGCTGCCTCAGCCACCTTTTCAACCTTCATGTTGCCATTTCTAAGAAGGGTGCTGGCCTTGTTGAGTCTGATTCTCTTTACATTCTCGCCAAAGGTCATACCAGATTTTTCCTTGATATACTTGGAAAGATATGGCTTTGAAAGGTAGAACTGGCTTGAAAGATCATCAAGTGTAACTGTCAGATAGTTCTCCTGTATATAGTTGATGATAGAATTTATCCTCTCATCCTTGCTGTTCTTGATATCTCTTACTTCATCCACCTGATTAACAGCGATAACAAGGGCATTTATGGAAGAACGGATAATATCTTCGTCAATGCCTACGCCCCAATACTTCTTGCCATTGTGGGTAATTCCAACGTAGGTGCAGGCCTTTGAAGATGAACCTCTTGAAAGAGCGTGCTCCTCGTAGGTTGAAAGCTCGTAGCTGACGTTAAAGTACTGCTTGATGGCGTTGCTGACAGCATCGAGACGGCCATTACCATTAGCTTCGATAACATGCTCCTTGTCTGCATGAGAAATTGTTACCTCTGCAAGGATTCCGTCTATCTGCTTGAAATGGCAGGCAGTGATCTTGAATATATTGTCATTGTGAACGTATTTATCCTCAAATATCTGATAAATTCTGGCTGGTGAAAGCTCAGCATGCTCTCTGTCGGAAATATCTTTGATAGTGTAGCTGACATCTGCCTGCATTTCCTTGGGAACCATCATGCCGTAGTTGTTCTTCAAGATGTAGCTTACGCCGCCCTTTCCAGACTGGCTGTTGATCCTGATAACATCGCCGTCGTACTCTCTTCCAAGATCCTTGGGATCCACAGGAAGGTAAGGAACTGACCAGATGCCTCTGTCTTTTTTCTGCTCATGCCATGTAAAGCCCTTGGAGATGGCATCCTGATGGGATCCGGAAAAAGCAGTAAACACAAGCTGTCCAGCATAGGGCTGTCTCTCGTAGATATGCATTCTTGTAAGTCTCTCGTAGGTTTCGCCAACTTCCATAATGTGGCTAAAATCAAGTCCCGGGTCAATACCATGAGAGAACATGTTGATTGCAAGGGTTACAATGTCCACATTGCCTGTTCTCTCGCCGTTTCCAAATAATGTACCCTCGATTCTGTCTGCACCAGCAAGGCATCCAAGCTCAGCATCGCTGACGCCTGTGCCTCTGTCATTATGTGGATGGAGCGAAAGAACTACAGCATCCCTGTACTTGAGGTTCTTGCTGATATATTCAACCTGGGTTGCGAACACATGTGGCATTGCTATCTCTACTGTTGTAGGGATATTTATGACTACCTTATTCTTCTTGGTTGGCTTCCAAACGTCAAGGACGGCATTGCAGACTTCCACTGCGTAGTCCACCTCTGTTCCAGGAAAACTTTCCGGTGAATATTCAAAAGAGAAATTGCCAGTAGTCTCTTTTGCCAGCTTATCAAGGAGTTTTGCGCCATCAATGGCTATCTGCTTGACTTCTTCCTTGCTCTTTTTGAAAACCTGCTCGCGCTGAGCTACAGAAGTTGAATTGTAAAGATGGATTATGGCCTTTGGAGCACCTTTTACGGCTTCGAAAGTTCTTTTTATAATGTGCTCTCTTGCCTGGGTGAGAACCTGAACTGTCACATCGTCAGGAATCATGTTCTTCTCGATAAGAGTCCTTGCAAACTCGAACTCTGTCTCAGAAGCTGCAGGGAAACCGATCTCAATCTCCTTGAAGCCAAGGTTTACCAGCATTGTAAAGAACTCTAGCTTCTCATCAAGGCTCATGGGCTCAATAAGGGCCTGATTGCCATCGCGAAGGTCAACACTGCACCAGATTGGTGGGTGGTCGATGTAGTCTTTCTTGACCCAGTCGTAGCTTGCCTTAGGTGGCATGAAATATTGACGCTGATACTTCTCGAAATTCTTCATAATGCTGCTCCCCTTTTCTTATGAGTCTATTCCTGACCCTTTTGTCACTATAATAATTTGTAATCCTGATGCTTATATTCTTCTAACTTAGGCTTGATGTTTTTTAACATTACAATATTAATATCGGTCAGTTTACTTGATAATATTTACCCCTAAATTGAAAATTTCTGACGGATTTTTTGATTATTATTATGTTACCATAAATTTCTACAATTACATCATGGTGAAATTAATCAGTTTACTTGATGTTTTTTATGATACGAAAAGAGCGCCCATGAAGGCGCCCTTATAGCGATGCGGCTGCCATCAGTCGCACTGATATCCCTTGTTGACAAGGATATTCTCAACTGCATTCACATCCTCTGTATGCATGACCATAATTGGGTTTCCAGTCTCTCTGTTAAAAGAAAGATAGGTGTAATCCACATTTATATGGCTATCCTTGAGAGTCTTTAAAATGTTGTCCAAAGCTCCTACCTCATCCTTACACTCAACTGCAAGAACATTAGAAGTCTTGCACATATAGCCCGCTCCCTGAAGAACCTCAATACACTTATCAGAGTCAGAAACTACCATTCTGATAATTCCGTATTCTGCTGAATCATTGGTAACTGAACCCAGGATATTTATCTCATTCTCTCTTAAAAGCCCAGTAATATTCTGAAGGCATCCTTTCTTATTCTCTGCGTAAATTGAAACCTGCTTAAGCATCTCTTTCTTTTCCTCCAAACTCTTGTAAATGCAATAGCGCTATATCAAAATCTATACCGCTGATCATCATCTTATTATTGGTAATGTACTGTGACCTAGCCCTTTGACATTGCTCAGCAGCATTGCCCTATGACTTCACCCTGTGATATTTTCCTTGCGTTTATGTGTTATCACTTAAAAGCGCTAAAGTACATTACTTTGACTACTATACCACAATACCACTAAATAATTCAAGGAAATATGAGTGTTTTTATTATTTTAGGTTTGCTTAACTCCATCCGCAATAATAGCCTCAAATTTAGCAAGAATAAGGAATTAAGATGAATAGCTCTTGTTTTATAATGTTTGTAGGCTTTATGATATTAGCTTTTTTGATTTAGAACTATGAATGTAGGCTTTACGGATTCAGACATTTTTTATCTAGTCCTTATAAACTTAATCTTGAGGACCTAGACAATATACTCAGCAGAAGGAGATTTCTTTTACATGATACAAAAAAACATAAACCCCATCACCAGGCTTGATTACCCGGATCCAGATATCATCCGCGTTGGCGATACCTATTACATGGTCAGCACCACAATGTACTTTATGCCCGGTTGCGAAATTCTGCGCTCCTATGATCTTGTTCACTGGGAGCACGCTACTTTTGTCTACGACAGGCTTGATAGCACGCCTGCCCAACGCCTTGAGGGAAAAGATAACATCTACGGCCAGGGAATGTGGGCTGCCTCTCTGCGCTATCATGAGGGGATATTCTACATTTGCTTTGTGGCCAACGACACCCACAAGACCTATATTTATCAGTCAAAAGATATAACTGGGCCCTGGGAGAAATACACTCTAGATGGTTTTTATCACGACAATTCTATTTTATTTGATGATGATGGAAGGATCTTTATTGTCTCCGGAAATAAGGAGATTCATATAAAAGAGCTAAAGCTTGTTTCCAAGGATTTAAGCGGAATTACGAATGACGCTACTTCAAATATACCAACAGTTCTTACCGATAAATTTGATAGCAGTCTTGATATGACTATTGTGCAAGACTCAGATGATGTATATCTTGGCTATGAAGGCGCTCACTTCTATAAAATAAACGGCAAGTACTATCTCTTTTTCATCCACATGCCTAAGTCAACAGGAAAGCGTACAGAGGCTGTTTTCGTAGCAGACAGGCCAGAAGGGCCCTACGTTGGACGTGATGTTATGGATGATGACAGGGGGTACAGAGGAAGCGGCGTAGCTCAAGGCGGAATTGTAGAGACTCCAAGCGGCAAGTGGTACAGCATTCTGTTTCAGGATAGCGGCGCCGTTGGAAGAATTCCCGTGCTGATGCCTGTGACCTGGGGAAATGATGGTTTCCCTGTCTTTGGTGATAACGGCAAGATTCCTGAGGAATTTGAGATTGAAGATTTGCGTCCGGGATATGAGTATACTCCTCTTGTCGGAAGTGATGATTTTAAAGCTGAACTTCACGAAGATACTAGAGATTCAATTGTTAATAATCCAGCTGATGATTCAAAAATGGCCGGAAGCTTTGGTTTTAAGCCCTGCTGGCAGTTTAATCACGAGCCTGATATGTCCCTTATAAAAAGAGATTTAGAAATGGGCACTGTAACCATTACTACAGACAAACTCTGCACAAACCTGGTTCAAGCCAAGAACACTCTAACTCAGAGAACCCTTTTTCCTGGTTGCTCATGCAGTGTAAAGTTAGATGGAAGTTTACTAAAAGATGGAGACTACGCAGGGCTCTGCATCCTGGAAAGTAACTATGGACTTGTTGGAATTACCCGCAAAGAGGGAGATTATTATCTAGTCATGGGAAAGCGCGAAATTACCACAGGCGGCTTCTGGGGCGAGAGACACGACGATGAGCCCTTTGAAGAGGTAGAGCGGATCAAGCTGGATTCTCCTGTTGTTACGCTGTATTCATCTATATGTTATGATCCAAGCGCTGTTCAGACAGCAGATAGCATAAATTGTAATGATGATACTGCTGTATTCTACTATAACGAAGAGCAAATTGGCGAAGCTTTCAAGCTCAAATTCATGCTTGATCACTTCACCGGTGCCCGTTTCGGTCTTTTTGTCTACAGCACCGTAGAGGCCGGCGGCAGCGCCACTTTTTCAAATTTTGTGTATATGAATTAATTGGATTCGTGCTTAAAATATCAAAAGCTTGTCATGCATGGCAAGCTTTTTTCTAGTTTCTGCATCACTCCATGATTCTGCTAACTCCATCATCTGTATAAAGCTCATAGCCACTAGGATCAGCTTCATAGCAAATATAAGAAAGTCCAGCCGCAGCCGCATCAACACCGGTAGTTCTCTTTGAAGGCTTGGCAAGTGGCAACACATGGCCCTTTCTCACAAATACGAGCACTTCTGAAAGGCCAGCCTTTACGTAGTGATCGCCAGCCTGTAGAATCTCTTCATCATAGTCGTCATAGGCTCTGAATCTGATCATCTTCATATCTTCAGGAAGATATACATATCTACCTGTAGCATTCTGCTTGTAGACAGGTGCCAGCATCAGGCTCTCACCCAGAAGAAGCTGGTCTTCGACTTCAAGGCTTCTAGCATCATCATATTCAAAGCTAAGTGGCTTGAACAGCATTTCATCATCGCGCACAGCCTTCATAAATTCAGAATACAGATATGGCAAAAGAGAGTAGCGAAGCTCAATAAGTCTTCTAAATGAGTCAGTTTTCTCAAATCTATAAACTTCCTGCCTTCTGGTTCCCATAGCTGAGTGGTTTCTAAAAAGTGGCGTAAATATGCCAAAGGCAGTCCATCTAAGAAGCAAATCTTCTGTAGTATCAGCTCCAAAGCCGCCAATGTCCGCGCCGCTATACAAGAATCCGCACATATTAAGGGCTGGCATCTGCTGAATATTTAAAAGAAGATGTGACCACCAGGACATGTTATCTCCGCACCAGACGCCGCCATATCTGTGCATTCCAATAAAGGATGATCTTGAGAACATCAGAACACGCTTGTCAGGACATAGCCTCTCAAAGGCTCCACCTGCTGCCCTTGTCATGTTGTAGCCATATAGGTTGTGGACCTTGTCATGCCTAATCTTCTGTCCCTTATAGTTGTGGTAAAAGCGCTTATAATCTTCGCTGTTATTGCTAATAGAACCCACAAGTCCCTTGAAATCAAAGAATGAATTGATATCAAGATTCTTGCCCTTATAGTCTTCTATCTGCTCAAACACCTCCTGCAGATGATCCTCAGTATAGAAAATAGCTGGTTCATTCATATCATTCCAGAAGCCATCAATTCCCTGATCCAGCAAGAATTTATACTTGTTTCCAAACCACTCTCTCGCCTTTTCATCAAGAAAGTCAGGAAAATGCACCTTGCCTGGCCATACAGCAGCTACCAGGTTTTCGCCATTTTCTTTTTTGCAGAAATAATCTCCTGAAAGCCCCTCTTCATATACATCATAGCCCTCTTCAATCTTGACGCCCGCATCAATGATTGGTACAAGATGAATTCCCCTATTCTTCATCTCCTGAACAAACTTAGGGAAATCAGGAAAAGACTTATCGTCAACAGTAAAATCCTTGTATCTCTCCATGTAATCGATATCAAGATAGATCATATCAAGTGGAATGCCGGCTTCATCGTACTTGTCAGCAACCTCTCTGACTTCATCAGCACTCATGTAGCTCCATCTGCACTGTCCAAAGCCAAAGGCCCACCTAGGCGGAACATAGCTCTTTCCGATAATTTTCCTAAACTGTCTCACTATCTCTTTTAAGCTATCACCTTCAACCAGATACAAATCAGAGTCAAAGTCGTCAAAAGAAATCACAAGTTCAGACGACCTTGTGTAGCCCATATCAAAAGTGACTCTCTCTGGAGTATCCACATATATTCCAAATCTCCCATCATCTCCGTCAACTATAAAGAAATTCTGAGACGCATAAAGAGACCTCTTATCCTCAGTATGTACAGGGTCATCCGCATTATTGCTGATGTAGATCCATCCCCTTTTATTCATGCCTCTTGTGGTCTCACCAAGCCCCCAGATTCTGTCGCTTTCAGACAGCTTTAGGAAAAGAGATTTCTTTTCCACATCAGTTGTAAAAAAAGGAATGTTCCCTTCTGTAATTTCTATCTCTGTCACTACTGATTCAGTTGGAATTGGATTTCCTATCCTATACTTTCTTATCATACTAATTGCCCCTTTTTATTATCTTTTCACTTATAAAGAAATTATCAAAGAAAACTAGTAATATCAACAACTTAATAAAGCGACTTTTGGTATTACAAGCCATAAGTTAAGTAATACCAACAACCCTATAAATCAGGAAATTGGTATTACTAGTTTGAAGTCAGGTAATACCAACATGCTTATTTTTGCATGTTTTGGTATTACAAGCCAGAAGTCAAGTAATACCATCAGCCCCATAAATCAGGAAATTGGTATTACTAGTTTGAAGTCAGGTAATACCAACATGCTTATTTTTGCATGTTTTGGTATTACAAGCCAGAAGTCAAGTAATACCATCAGCCCCATAAATCAGGAAATTGGTATTACTAGTTTGAAGTCAGGTAATACTAACATGCTTATTTTTGCATGTTTTTGTATTACATGTTAAGTCTATGATATAAAAATACCCTCACCAGTATACCGCTGGTGAGGGTACTTTACATATTTATAAAAGCTATTACTTTTTTGGATACAACAGCTGTATTTCCCAATAAGTTAATAAGCTCAATCCTTCTTGCACTTTGCATATATAAATGCTGCCAGGACAAAAAGCGGAATTCCAGCAATAAGTCCGTTTGGTGCAGCTCCCAGGATTCTGAATTTATCAAGACCTGTAAGTGTTACAGTTAGCGGAAGCGTAGCTGCTGCGTTGAAGGCTCCGTGGAAAATTGCAGGATACCAAATACAGCCACTCTTTTGATATACGTAGTCACACAAAATTCCTAAAGCAACAGTTACAGCGCAGAACAGAATCATCCCAACAATAGGAAATCCCAGATAGTCCTTGCCGTACTCGTATCCTGTAAAGATCATAAGAGGCCAATGCCACATTCCCCAGATGATGCCGCCAATGATCCAGGCTTTTTTCTGTCCAAATTTTTCTCTAAGTGCTGGATACATGTAGCCTCGCCAGCCTGCCTCTTCGCCTACAGCTGGGAACATGTTGATAAGTGGTGCATAGGTAAGGCAGGCAATGCAATTTATGATAATATATGTGCCATATGTCATTCCTGTAGAAGTAATCGTATCAAGCCCTTCCTGCCCGGCAACTGCCACAAGATAAGAGCCTGTAAGGTCAAAGTGAGATCTGAAAATGCCGAAATACAAAACCACTCCAATGGCTGTTAAGATAGCAGGCACAAACCATGCAAAAAGAAACTGCGGCACGCAGCCTTTGATCCTAGGCTTCCAGCCAATTTCCTTAATCTTCCCACCTGCAAGCATAACAGAGATCAGAGGAATAAACATCATTCCTGCAATAAGGTACTGAACAGCGGCAACAAGAATCATGTTAGCGCCTGCATTATCCTGTTGTAATTTGTAATTCATAAATGCTGCAAAGAACTGAATGAGATAGGCAAGGCCAAAGGTCCATGCCAGGTACTTATAAAGAGTTTTTGTGTTTTTGTCTAATTCCTTCATGTCTATTTTCCTCTTATATCTTCCTAATACCGCTATGTACACGTGATATTCTAATATATCCGCTACATTTTATATCTTTTTTAGATTCCAATATCATTTATATGATATTTGAATTGTAAGTAGCTCTATTTTTTCGCCTCAAACAATTAGTGCAGATCAAACTCAGGAGGCTCGTCCAGATGTTGTGAAACGTACTTGCCATCTTTTTTTCGCTGTTTGACGCACTCAGTCAGTAAATATTCAATCTGTCCATTGACGGAGCGAAAATCATCTTCGGCCCAGGCGGCTATAGCATTGTAAAGATTTTCGTTAAGTCGAAGAGGGACTTGTTTCTTTTCCGCCATATCAGTACAGACTTCCTGAGTTTACTATAGGCTGTGCATCATGGTTGCCACACAGAACCACGAGGAGATTTGATACCATTGCCGCCTTACGCTCCTCATCAAGATCAACCATTTTCTTCTCGCTAAGTCTCTCAAGTGCCATCTCGACCATTCCAACAGCGCCATCAACGATAAGCTTTCTGGCATCTACTACTGCGCTTGCCTGCTGTCTCTGAAGCATTGCTGCTGCAATCTCTGGAGCATAAGCAAGATATGTGATCCTGGCATCTACTATCTCAAGTCCTGCATTTTCAACCTTAGACTGGATTTCCTGTCTGATTCTCTCAGCAACAACCTCGGTCGAACCGCGAAGGCTTCCGTCGTCAGCCTTGCCATCGCCTGTTGTATCAATATTTTCAGTGATATCGTATGGGTAGAGCTTAACTACATTTCTAACAGCAGAATCGCACTGAAGAGAAAGGTATTCCTTGTAGTTATCCACAGTAAATACTGCCTTGGCTGTATCTGTAACCTTCCACATTACTGCAACAGCGATCTCTACTGGATTTCCAAGAATATCATTGACCTTCTGCTTGGAATTACTAAGTGTCATGACCTTAAGAGATATCTTTTTATCTACTCCTGCCTTTAACTCCGCAGATGCGCCTCCAAGCTGACCTGTGCCAAGTAGAATGCTTCCCACGCCGCTCTTCTTGCTATCTGAAATATCTCCGCTCTGTCCAAGCTTGGTCTCAGCAGCAGGATTGAAGGCTGTGCAGAAAGGATTTACAAAAAAGAATCCGTCTCCTTTTAAGGTCCCAATGTACTTGCCAAAAAGCGTAAGAACAAGGGCTTCTCCTGGCTTTAAAACTTTAAGTCCCAGGAAACATATCCATCCAAGGCACAAATACAACAGGCAAATAACCATCAGCGTTATTGTTAATCCAGTAAAATCCTTAGACTCACCAAGAATCGCAAAGTACACAACTCCTACAGTTGCCAGCACATACAAGGCTATTGTAAGGCAAAGTACTGCGATTCCATTTTTGTGTCCACTAATTACTTTTTCATTAATGTTCTCATTCATATCTATACCTCCTCATAATTCCATTCAAATGCACATCCAAGCTTTCTCAGCATGCAAATCCATATGCTGTGCTATCTTTTGTCTGTACATTCTCTTTTTTAAATTTTAAATTATTGCTGATGAAATTTATTTGATATCATTATGATATCATTTGTATTCTTTTTGTCAATACGATATAGATATTCGACGCAAATTAGCAAATTAGCAATTATATGTTATAAGAAAGACTCCTGGCGCACGCCAGGAGTCTTTTGTATTTCTATATTGAATCTGAATATTATCTATACACTATGCCTCAGAGCCATATACACGCATATTAGCATCATCTGCACATTTGCATGTACATCAATTTTCATTTCCGCAATTAATCCATTTGGCAAAATGCCAATTCCCATCAAGCTGACATATCCTCTAATGTGAAGTATGACATCTTCTCATTAAGTGTCTCTGCCATATCACGAAGGTCTGCAGCTGCATCGTTGATAAGAGCAAAGGTAGCGTTAAGCTCTTCCATAGAAGCATTTGTCTCCTGGGAAGAAGCTGCATTCTGCTCAGAAATTGCAGCAAGCTCAGCCATGATGTCTGAGAAGCTTGCCTTAAGGTCGTTGAGAAGACGAATCTTTTCAGCTATTACTTTTGTTGAGTTTTCAACGTTGTTGACGTTATCTACTACATTGTCCATATCGTTCTTGGTAGATGTAAGCTGATCGTTCTGTTCCTTCATGTCCTGTCCAAGCTGACCGATAGTATCAACACTCTTCTGTGATTCCTTTACAAGGGTCTCTACAATAAGGTTGATCTTCTCAGCAGCCTCCTTTGACTGCTTGGAGAGGTTGCCGATTTCAGAAGCTACTACTGAAAAGCCCTTTCCATACTCACCTGCTCTTGCTGCCTCAATTGTGGCATTAAGGGAAAGAAGGTGTGTCTGTCCTGCGATGTCAGTAATGATATTGGAAGCTTCCGCAATATCCTTAACAGAGTTATTTGTAAGAAGAATCTGGTCGTTGATGTCCTTCATTGAATTCATGACAGTGTCGTTCTTGTCCATAAGATTTCCAAGTGTATCCACTGTACGCTGAGCGCCTGTAAGCATCTGGCTTGCCGCATTTGAAAGAGCCTCAACCTTAGCAGTGATGTCTTCGATGCTATCACCCATTTCATTCGTGTTATTTACTGAGTTTTCCACACTTTCTGCCTGAGAAGTTGCGCCACGGCTGATATCCTCAACTGCATTTGTTACCTGCTGTGCCACCTGAGAAGCAGTCTCTGCTGAATTTGCAAGACTTACGCCTGAATTAGTAACATCCTCAGAGAGCTTTTTAGTCGCACTGATAACATCCTGAAGCTTATCTCTAACCTGGGCTGAACTTGCAGCAATAACGCCAAGTTCATCTTTTCGGTTAAATGTACGATCATTTATATAAAAAGAAAGTTCGCCATCTTCAAGGCTCTGAAGTCCGCCAACGATATCACGGATTGACCTTGTAGATCTTGTAATGATAATTCGGGCAACTCCCCAGTTAAAGAAAAAGAATCCAAGGAAAGTAAAAATGATTGCTCTTCCTGCAGCTCTTAAGTTATCCACAACGATAGTAGTATCGCGGCCTGCAAAGATCATTCCCGCAACTGTTCCATCTGTGTTCTTTAAAGGAAGATAATATGCATACCAGTCCTGGCCTGCGATTTCAAAGTTAGTTGCAAGGTACTCATTTCCTTTTGCAATAACTTCAGCTACTACGGTATCTGATGCCTTTGTGCCTTCCATTCTAAGCCCTGTGTCTGCATCTTTAAGAGAAGTCACAAAACGTGTATCTCCGTAAAAAATAGTAAAATGCATATTTGTCTTGGCGCTAAGAGCATCAAGCTGTTCCTGATAGATGTCGTGAACGGCTGTTTCGCCCTTCATAAGTTCTCCGTCCTCAGAAAGATGCCAGTCTCCCTCAAACTGATGGGACACTTCATCATCAAGTAGTACTGCTGCTGCGTGCAATCCTTCTGATAAAGATGTGTAATATGCTTCCTGAATGTGCCTGTAGCCAATATAGCCTACAAGCGCTGCCATTAAAAGTGCAAGCGCTGACGCGATAAGAATAATACCGCGAACCATGTTTCTTGATTTTTTCTTCATAATAAACCTCTCTACATAAACAATAAAACAATAAGAAAGAATGTCGCTTGCGACATTCTCGCGCGAGGCGCGGATGCTTTAGCATCATTTTCATCTCGCGCCGATGCGCATCCTTAGCGGAGCGTTTTTTATGATGTAGGAATTTCGGAGAAATTTCCTATATCATAAAAAAAAGCACAGGAGACACGTCCCATGCTTTTGATAATCCTAACTAAGTAGAATGCAACTGGCTGACATGTTAAAGTCCCTATAGCTTTGCGCCGCAGGCTTTCGCCTGTTTTGCCAAAAATATTTTTTTAACAACGAGGATTATAATGAAAAAATTTTATTAATGCAATATAAAATTTTTATAAACTTATTTTTCTATTACAATTTACTATATTCTTTCGGTAAGCAGAAAAGAAATTAGCAATGTTGTAGAAACCAATTTTATAAAACCGGTTTCCGTATCCCCTTTGAGCTACTTCTCAGAAAACTATTCCATCCTTAAAGTACTGGAAAAAGAGATCTGCGCCTGCCATGCACATTGCAAAAAAGCTAGTCATGATCATAAGGAAAATAGCGGCTTTGTCATAGACTATCTTATCCGTAAGATAATTAGAGATAAGTAGTTCAACGCCAAGGCCTATTATCATAAAGGGCCAGAGTCTGAAGATCATTTCATAGGACATGATTCCCGTAAACATGTGGACTACAAACAAGATTCCGAAGACAATCAGCGAAAGCCCCGTAGTCACTGAGCCAACTCTGTGGGTTCTTGTATACTTTGGTTTCTGATCTGAAACTTCTTTTTCATTAACAGCTAATGTTTCTCCCATTTTCAGCCCTCCCCGACAAGTTCTTTTTTCTTACCTCTGATAAGGAATATTCCTGCCGCAATCAGCACTATCGCAACAACAAGACTTGGGATATCCTCAAGTAAAGGATAGATGTCGTCCCAATAGCTCTCTGGTATATAGCGGACGATGATGTCTGAGATATAACTCCAAGCCATGGCAATTCCAACAAGAATCAACGCATAGGCACCAATCTTGCGCATTGTTTCTGCCTTGATCTTAAAGGCGTTTGTAGTTACAAATTCTTCCCAGATGTACTTATCCTCAAATGCAGCAAAGCTCTCATCATCAAGGCCCGCTACATTTCTGGCATGGAAGAATCCAAAGCAGTATATGAGCATTAAAACAAATAACAAAAAGTCAATCCTCATAGTTGTTATTGCCCCGCACAACAGGGCAAATACAGCAAGAATACTAAAGCCGTTTTTCATAAATCCCATGTACATTTCTGCTGCTCCTGGGCAGAAAGAAAATATAAAAGTAAAAAACTTGTTCTTTTTCCTTGGTTTCATTTTAATTTACCTCCCATTTCAAAAATGAAGTTCTCAAAGCCACCTATTATTCGATCTTTTCTTCTCTTATCGATTGCTTCTTCTCTTGAAGTCACAGAATCTTTTTCACCAGATAGGAATTCTTCAGCTTTTATCTGTGTGCCGCTTCTATCCTGACTAATAACCTCATCCCTTGTAGGAATCCTGTCACGAGAGTCTGTAATTCCTGGAGTAATGATCAGTAGCAAAAGAGCTGCTGCTATGGCAAATACTACTTTTGCCGAGTATCTGTATAATTCAGCCATGCTTTTTTCAGGTTTTGCCGAAGGGTTTTCTTTGTATATTTTCCGCAGTACTTCTGACTTTATCTGGGCTGGTGCTTGTATAAGCCCCTCATCTTCCACATTATTTATCAGTCTGTTTAGTTCTTCATCAGATAGGTATCTGTTATTGTCATTCATGAAAGAAAATCCTCCTTTCTCACCATTTTTTGTAGCATTTCCCGGGCTCTTCGAATCCTTGTCTGAACGGATTTAAGTGGCGTGTCGGTTTTTTCCGATATTTCTTTTGCCGTCATCCCATCTACAAAGTACATCTCCGCCGCAAAAGCATAAGTTTTCGGCAGATCATCGCATTTTTCCCTTATGTTTTCCACAATATCTTTTGCAAAAAATTCTTCAAAGGAGCCATCCCGCGACACTGTCTCTGGCATTTCCTCCTCTGCAGTAGGAGCTGCCCGTCTCTCCGCAGCTTTTAGATAGTCGATGCATTTGTTAGAGGCAATCCTGCATATCCAGGCCTTTTCTAAAGTTTCATCAAGGTTCTCCAAATGCTCATAGGCTGAAATGAAGGTCTCCTGAGTAATATCCTCTGCGCAGAAATAGTCACCTGTCATTTTAAGACAAATAGAGAATACGAGATTCTGATATTTATTCATCAGCTCTATTAACTTTTCCTTAGAATCTGTATTCCCCAATTTCTAGCTCCCATACGCGTTTTGGATATTTATCATTTGCTCTTCTATTATATAAAACGAAGCAGAACCAAAAAAGTCTTCAAAAATTTGAAAAAACTTTTTGAAGACTTTTTATTTGTTACCCGTAGAAGTAACTTTTGCGGATAACAACTTATGATTTACATTTGTAAAATATGCTTTCTTACAGGATCAAACTCTCTGCAAGATCCTTAAGTTCTTTTTTCCTATCATTTAAAAGTAGAAGCTTATTGTATTCATAGTAGGCCTCATTGCCAGTTTCTCTGACAAACTTAAGGCTGTAGTAGGCCTTGGACAGCTCAGTAAGGAAGATTACCATTTCCTGGCTACCAGAAAGCGACTCCTTATCGCCAAAGGTTTCTTCTATAAATTTAAAAGAGTTTGTGAGGTGTTCCCCGGTCTGCTTGTTTCGCTCCTGGCGGGCATTTTCCCTGTCGTTGAACCAGCTCTTTATGTTTTCTGCAATCCGGCTTGCATTATTTGTAAGATCAGCATCTGCAGAAACTCTTGCCTCATACTCTCTAAGAGCAGCAATTGTAAATCTTTGTACTCTCTCATCTTCCCTGCTAAGAAGACCAGCTTCAAGGTTATCCGCAAGCTCTTTTTCAAGCATAGATGCCTTATCTTCGAACCAATTTGCGGATGCATCACGACCTTCACCATTTGCAGCCGCCACTGTGATGAACTCTTTTATCAGTTCAAATAACTTTTTCTGCACAGCCTGATTCTGAGCATATTTGCGGAATTCCTCCATGAGCTTATCTGTAAGAAGTCCGATAATACTTAGTTTTTCGTCAAAAGAGCCATCTCTTAAGGCCTTCTTATCCTCTGGGAATCTTCCCTCTAAGATATCAGGAATCTTATAAAGCTCGTTGTATCTGCGATAAAGCTCATAATAAGTAGCATAATCCCTTGCTATATCAACATTCTGGAGGTACTGAACTGTAAGATTCTCATCAACAGCTATCCCAAGCTTTTCATGTACCCTTATAACTCTTGATAAATCCTCCCAGCCTCTTGCTGTTACAAATTTTCTGCCGTCAGCATCAGTCTTTATGCTGTAGAAATTATCTTTTTTAATCTCGAGATAAGCTATTATGGAGCCATGAACGCCGGCCTTATAGGCGTAATTTTTCCAGGCCTCAAAGTCCTCCTCAATATTTATTTGACGGACACGGTCAAGGGTTACAATATCAAAGTCCCTCACAGATTTATTGTACTGAGGCGGATTTCCGGCAGTTACAATAACAAAGCCATCTGGAAGCTTGTGACTTCCAAAGGTCTTATACTGAAGAAACTGAAGCATAGTTGGAGCAAGTGTTTCAGAGACGCAGTTGATCTCATCCAGGAAAAGAATTCCCTCTTTTATCCCAGTTTTTTCAATCTGCTCATAAACTGCTCCGATGATCTCGCTCATGGTGTATTCCGTCACAGAATATTTTTTTCCACCAAATTCTTTTTCAGAAATCATTGGAAGGCCTATTGCGCTCTGCCTTGTGTGGTGAGTTATGGTGTATGAAACCAGATTAACAGAAAGTTCATGAGCAATCTGCTCCATAACTGCTGTCTTACCAATTCCGGGAGGTCCTATAAGAAGAATTGGCCTTTGTTTCTCTGTTGGAATCTCATATTGTCCTGCGTCATCCTTTTCAAGATAAGCACGAACTGCATTTTTAATTTCTTCTTTTGCCTGATCTATGTTCATGGTTTTTCTCCTGTTATTATTGTTAACATGCAAGCATGTACGCATTTTGACTTTTGACACCTATATGATATACGAATTGCTCCATGACTTACGTCATTCTCGCAATTCTACAAATATTCAGAAACCGCTAATTTACTGCGTAAATTGCTAATTCCTCATATTTGTTCGGGTCATGAATTCATAATGATTATCATGTAAACATGAAATCATTATGAATTATGACACCTATATCATATATATAATTTCAGTGCCCAGTCCGGGACTTTTTCATCATCATAATCCTCATCCTGCGCAAATACAAATGCTGTATCATAGGTGGTTGGCTTATCCGGATATATTCCAAATCCATCTGTGAAATAGATGAGACCTTTAAGGTTTTCAAATTTCTTTTGCTGTCTAAGTTCTTCTACCTGTTCAAAAACAGGTCTAAAGTCAGTTCCATAGCCACCTTCCACATGAACTTCTGACGAATATTTATACATCTCATCCTTATTTTCTATAAAATCTATCCTCTGGATCTGGTTGTCGCACTGGATCACACAGATTTTTATTCTCTGGAAAAAGTTATCTCCTCCCAAAAGAAGAGCCGCTGTCTCATTTAGGAAACGCTGAACCAGGATGTCCTTGCAGGATGCTGAGGTGTCAATTGCTATAACAAGCTCCTGTATCTTTTTGACTTCCCTAAACTCATTTTCCTCTATAAGAGGCATGTTTCCGTAAAAATCCATGCCAAAAGAATACATTCCATAATCAAAGCTATCAAGATCTATTCCGCCTTCCTCACGCAGAACCTTGAACCTGTTTAAAAACTCCTTGTAGTCTGTATGTGAGGTGTTCTGTATTTTTAATAGCCAGGATAGTTTTCCAAGTCGGTCACTGTTTTCTTTTCCAATTGTCTCTATTTCAGTCTGGATGCGCTTTCCCTCTTTGTCCCAGTTTTTCTGAGCGTTCTTGATTTTTTGAAGCCTGCGAGGATTTATATATTTGGTTTTCTTCCTTCCAGCGTCATTATCAGGATTTTGTCCGCCTCCCTGAGGCTGACTATTCCTATCATTATCCTCATCTTTATTGTCTTTATCTTTATTGTCTTTATCTTTATTGTCTTTGTCTTTATTTTCCTTTATATCAGGGCTGTCAGAATCATCCAGAGGCGGAATATCCTTATCCCTGGCCTTGTCATTATCTTTATCCTGCTCATTGCTTTGATCAGAATCATCCTCTACATCCTGTAACCTTGTCCAGAAGCCGTGATCATCCAGCTTAAACTCTCTCTCAAGCTTTTCCAGTTCAAAAATATCAAGCGCATGATCTTCAGAAAAATACTTATAAAGCCGCTCAACTGTTAGAACCTTTACCCCTTTTTCAAGTAATGCGTACCATCTGTCCCTATAGTCAGAGGATACTCTGTAGATGCACTGATAGTCCATTCCGTCCAGGATAGACTCAACAACTATGTCTGCGCACAGGTCAAAAAGCCTATCATTTTCATATCTTGATGATGTATACATATGCATAAATATGCAATGTAGTAAAATATGAAGATATGTGCGGTTTAGCTTGCCTGGTTCCTCCACAAACAGCCGCAGAACGTGGCTCGGATTAAACCTTATGCTCACCGCATCTGTTCCTACCGTAGTTGTAGAAAGATCCATCTCGTAACCCAGGCTGTTAAGGGCCCCGCCAAAAAAGCGCATATCTATATAAAGCTCTGTCCTTGAAGCCTCAAGAACACGCTTGCCTGCCTGTTCAAGTTCTAATCTCTTATTGGGTATCATTGTCACCCTCTTATTCTAATCTATTCTCCCGCTCAGAAAAATGGTTTATTTTCCGAGCTTTCAAATGGGATTTGCCCCTTAACCATGATAGCACAAGAGAGAGTCGTATGCACAAAAAGCGCCGTAGGAAAAACTCCTACGGCGCAATATAACTATACCCCTAAAATATATACCCTCAATTATAAAAAACTTTTAAATGATTTCGAATGAATAATCACTAAAATCTGCCTTAAGTGCGATCTTGTGCTCTCCATTAGTCCATGTAAAGGTCATGACACTTCCGTTTGTCTGAATATCAAGCTGCGCATCAAATCCAAAGGCAGGATTGGTGTTACGAAGTCTTAATAGTTCAAGCTGCTTCTGCACTACATCCTTCTTCATAGCTTCTTCTATCTGTGGAAGGCTAAGGTTTGTTCTGTTAATTTCCTTGTGTCCGCCGGCTCCCGCGCGCTTAACAGCCTCGTGGTCATTCTTGCCAGCAAAAAGATCAAGGTACCAAACCTGTGGCTTACCTGGCATGAACATCTGGATTGCTCTTGCAAAGAGCATCTTCTTGTCGTCATCTCCAAGAGCACTGTAGTAGGTAGCATTTACCTGATAGTACATGTTCTTGGCTCCGTGAAGATCCTTGACAAATCCGCCTCTTCCAACGATAGTCTGGATCATCTCTTCGATATCTTCATCAGACAGGATTCCCTTAAGATCAAGAAGAGGAATACCATCGTGGCAGCCTAACATATTGACTACGCGGATTTTCTTTTCCTGAATCTCTCTAGCCCACTTTGCAAGCACTTCTCCGTCCTTGTGTTCAATTGCATAGATGAGCAGTCCTGGCAGGAAGAAGTCGTAGGTCATATAGCCCTTATCAGCAACGGTTTCATAGATCTTTTCCTTATAGCTTGCATGGATCTCAGGTAAAAGAGATACATTAAACTCATCAGCAAGCTTCTTGACCTTTTCAAGTACATCCCAGGTATCTGGCTCGTTAAGGAAGTTCTTCTTGCCTGGCTCCTTGGGAGCATAAGCAAAGGCATCAAGTCTTACGATCCTTGCGCCATATCCAGAGAGAGTCTTTAAGGTATTGCGGTAGTGTTCCCAAACAAGATCCGATTTGATGTTAAGATCCATCTGTCCAAGGTAGCGTCTTCCTGACTCAAGAAGGTCGATTACAGCATCCTTGTATTTCTCATATCCTGTGAAATCTATTTCTGAAGGTTTCTTGCCTTCATCAAGTCCCTTGCAGACTCTCTCAGAAAGTCTCTGAGCTGCAAGATACTGAATATCAATCTTGTCCATAAGGTCCTGAGCATCAGGGCGCTTGTACTGAACCTCCTGATAGAAGGTATTCCAATAAGGAACATCCTTGCCATCTGGCATTCTTACCATAAGGATTGGAAGTCCTGGTTTTCTAAAGAACATGTCTTTAATGTACTTCTGATCTGGCTGAATGTAGCCTTCAGAAGTCATTTCTCCGCAGCCTTCCCAGAACTTGTTCCAGTTGATAAAAAAGTCAGCATACTTGGACTTCTCACCGTTTTTAACAAGATCCTGGAACTGTGGTGAAAGAACTGACGCGTGATTTAAGATAAAATCAAGCTTTAGGTTGATCCCAAGTTTATCCAGCTTTGCAAGGTCATCTTTGTCTGCAAGCTCTTCATTGATTCCGTAGTCTATTACTGAAAAGCCACGGTCAAGATCAGTATTAAAGATACTTGGAAGGATGTAAAAAGACTGAAACACATCCTCAAACTCTTTTTTAGAAAGTACTGATACTATATCTGATAAAGTGCCACCCATGCTATCTGGATAAGCATTGAGCATAGGTCCGTTATCCACAAATTTTTTTCCCATAATGAACTCCTATAATGATGGTATACGGTCTTCATGGTCATGTAATTTTTCATGCAAGCATGAAATTTCCATGACTTTGAATCCTATATCATAAGTTGTATAGTTTCTTGAAATCCTCATAGCTTATAAGTTCTCCGGCCTTTGTAATAATGATCTTGGCCTTGTGAGCCTGTGCTACGAGTTTGTTCTGTTCAAGCTCAAGAACCATCATGGTAAATGGGCTGTCAAGCTTACCATCTCTGTTTCTGCTACGTCTGTGCTCAAGTGTCTCCTGTGGAGTGCTGTTAAGAAGAACTGGAATATCTACCTGTGACATGTAATCACTGTTTCCATGTGTCCACTCTACAATAAGTACCTGTTTCTGAGACATATCTACTTCATCGTACCAAAGAGAAGCCTCATCTCTTCCCATTCTCTTAAGGAAAAGTTTGTCTGCACCATCCTTGAAGGCTTTCATGATCTGATCAACTTCCTCAAAGTCTGTCTCCTTGGGAGTTCCAAGATATGCATCAAGGCACTTTCTGCCACCCTCAAGGTAGCTTCCAAACCATGTGTCAGTTTCCGCATGTGCAGCATTAGCATCATCTTCTGCAATCTGCCACTTCTTTAATACTTCCATATTCTGCGCAGACATGACACCTGCGTCAACCATTGCTCTTATGCCGCCTTCTCTAAATACATGAAGTCTTTCGGCATCGTTGTACATAGGAATACGATGTGGATAATTATCTCCAGACATTGTATAACTACCGATTCCTACCTGTTCAAGCAAATATGACAGGCATGACGCAATTTCAGATTTTCCCACTCCAGAACCACCGCAGACAGCAATTACTGCTCGTCCATACTTGTTTTCCTTGAAAGTCTTTTCAAGTTCATCTACTAATTTAGAAAAAATAGTCTTAGCCTTGGCTGTATGACTATCACCAATTTCAACTTTATCCCCAGGCATATCACCATGTGGAATGTCGGCAGGAATTGTAATTGCTGCCACCTTTTCTTTTGCTCCGGAAAGCTTTGCAATTACTTCATCGGAACTAGCTGCTATTCTATTGTATTGTTTGTTCATAATTCTCCTCTTTCTTTAAAAAAGGCACTTTGCATGATCCAATAATAGAACCACCCATAAATTGAATTGCGTGCAATTGTACCAAACGCCAAACGTTTTTCTTGTTCAAAATGCATAAATATACATTGAACACAACTTATGTTTTTGACAACTTATGTCCCACCGTGTTATTTTGAACACAAGATACAATAACTTTTTTTCTTTGTAAAGACCAAAATAATTTATGATCACAATAAAAGAGATTGCAAAACAACTAAATATGAGCACTACAACGGTTTCAAATGTTATCCATGGAAAAACCAGCGAAGTGTCTGATGATACAAAAAAGAAGGTCCAGGAATTTTTAGACAAGGTTGACTACGTCCCAAACATTAGCGCACGTAATCTGGCGCAGAACGAGTCCAAGATCATAGGGCTTGCCCTGAAGGCCAGAGCTGACAAATATGAGAACCTTATCATGGATCCTTTCGTTTCAGAACTTATAGGTGGTGTCGAGGAGACTATCAGAAATGCCGGCTACTTCATGATGCTGTACATTTCAAGTGACACTACAGAAATCATGCGCCATGTCTCTACCTGGAATGTAGATGGCCTGATTCTTTTTGGTATGATTGGTGATGATGGCATCCGTGTCAGTGAGAAATATAAAAAGCCAATTGTCTGCATAGACACATACAGTATCGAGGGGCTCAAGCATTTCACCAATGTTGGACTGGATGATGAACAGGGAACATATGACATCACAAAATATCTCATCAAGCAAGGTCACAAGAAAATAGCCTTCCTCTCAGATAATATGACAGGTGTCGATCTTGCCCGATTGAACGGTTACCAGAAAGCGCTTGCAGATGCAGGACTCAAATACAAGCCTGACAGCTTCTTAAAGATCCGTCCCAGAACTGAAGACATCGAGGAAAGTTTGGAGGAAATCTGCAAGAGATCCAAAGACTTTACCGCTATCGTTTGTGTATCAGATCTTTATGCTGTAACACTTATGGCAGCCCTTGAAGATCGCGGCATCTCAGTTCCAGATGATATTTCAATCGTCGGATTTGATGACAATATGCTTGGTAAATATCACAGGCCTGCACTAACTACAGTTCATCAGGATATCAAGTTAAAGGGAGTCACCGCTGCTGATACGCTGCTTAAACAGTTGTCAGGTCAGAAAACTCCCAATCAGATACAGCTTCCGACAAAGCTCATCATAAGAGATACAGTAAAAAAGGTTAACTGAATGGTTAACCTTTTTTGTTTTACAGACTATTTCTGCTCATAGCATTGTACATTCTGTACAATTTTACTTTTGCGCATAAGTTTTGACTTTTCGCTATATTGCGTATATTTGTTTATTATTATTTTATATTTTAATAAAAAATTTATACACCCGCAGAGCTTGCCATATGTAGCTTTGCGGTTTTTTGCATTTTTTGGTTCCGGTTTTTTTGCGTTTTTGGCTTGTTTTTTGTGCATTTGTGTGGTATTTTGAATTTAGCGTACAACTTATGCGCAAAAGGAACCACCAATTTTTTAATGTGTTATAGCAAAATGCACAAAAGGAGGATTACAAAATGAAAAAGAAACTCATGTCAGTTCTTTTAGCTGGCGCTATGGCTGCTTCACTTGTAGCTTGCGGCGAGACAGCTACTGACACAACAACAACTTCATCTGACAACACCGAGTCACAGACAACAGAAGCTCCTGCTGCTGAGACACCAGCTGCAGAGACAACTGATGCTGCTGCATCTGTTGAGCCTGTTCGTCTTCTTAATGGTAAGCCTGAGATTGATGCTCAGATGCAGGCTCTTGCAGCTAAGTACCAGGAAGAGACAGGTAATGTTCTCACAGTTGAGACAATCGGTGGTGACACAAACGCTTCTGATGAGCTCAAGAAAATGTATCAGGCAGATAACATGCCAGATATCTTCGTTATCGAAGCTAACCAGACAGCTACTTGGGACGGAATGCTTGCTGACCTTTCAGATTGCGAGTGGACAGGCAAGACTGGTTTCGAACTTGTAGATGCTAGCATGGGAACAATCGGATTCCCTTACACTGTTGAGGCTACAGCTCTTGGTTACAACGCTGACCTTCTTGCTAAGGCTGGCGTAGATCCTTCAACTCTTACAAGCCCTGATGCTTGGAAGGCAGCTTGCGAAACACTCGATGCCAAGAAGGACGAGCTTGGAATCACAGCAGTATTTGGTTGGTGCGCAGAGCCTGCAAACCTTGGATGGTCTTCAGGTACACACGTATTTGGTCAGTATCTTGACGCTGGACTTAAGGCTGATGACACAACATACATCGACCTTCTTAACGACGGTGGTAAGATTGACGAAGAGAGAATGACAAAGTTTGCTGAGTTCATCGGCATGATGAACCAGTATTCAGATCCTGCTCTTCTTGTAGACGGCACATATGATAATCAGGTTGCTGGCTTCAAGGATGGCAAATATGTATTTATCACACAGGGTAACTGGTGCGTAACATCTCCTGATGACGTATCATTCGAGTGCGGATTTGCTCCTTATGCATTTGAGGATGGAATCAACACAATCATCGCTGGACCACCTTCATACTGGGTAGCTTACTCTGAGGGTAATGTTGATGGTGCTAAGGCATTCTTTAACTGGTGCGCAGGCGACTCAGCTCAGAACATTCTTGTTAATGACGCTGGTCTTGTTTCTCCATTTGATGATTGCCAGTACGAGGCTGTTAACCCATTCTATAAGAGCATGAAGAGCTACATCGATGCTGGTAACTATTCAGGATGGCACACAATGCTCAAGAAGGACGGCCTTCAGAACACAACTTGCCAGGTATTTGCTGACTATGCAAAGGGCAAGATTGCTACAGCTGAGGACTTCACTTCTACAATTTCTCAGGTTATCACAAGCTACTACAACAACTAATATTATTGAACTTAGGGGGCAGGGCTTAATGCCCTGCCCATTTTTAACTAACTTTCCACTAGATTTTTGAACTTTCTTTTTACTCACGAAAGGGGAATTACACATGAGTACTTTTTCTATGACAAGAAAATTAACTTCTTTTGTAAGCCTCATCGCGGGAATTGCGCTTGCAATCGGGGGACTTATCCTTGCCATCCTAGGCCAGGGTAAAAGCTACAGGGGCGCAGTACTTGTGTGTGGCGTTTTACTTTTCTTTTGGGGACTATATCTTTTTCCAACACTTAAACATCACCGCACAATCATAAACATAATATTCCTGTTTCCTCTTCTGTTTGCATTCGCAGTAACAGTCATAATACCGCTTGTTCTTGGTATTGGTTACTCATTTACTGACTGGAATGGAATCAGAATCAAGAATGTTGTTGGTATTGCCAACTATGCCAGAATGTTCAGGCAACCGAGCTTTTTATGGTCAATTCTCATAACATTCTTATTTGTAGTATTTAACATGATCCTTGTTAACCTTGTTGCTTTCCTGCTTGCTCTTTTGTGCACTTCCAAGATTAAGGGCCTCGGATTCTTCAGAGCAGCATACTTCCTTCCAAACCTTATTGGCGGAATCGTACTTGGTTACATTTGGCAGTTCATTTTCAGTAACGTAGTTACTAAGTTTACTGGAACTTATTCAATGCTTTCGGATACAAAGACAGCCTTCATGGCTATCATTATCGTATATATCTGGCAGTACGCAGGTTACATTATGTTGATCTACATCACAGGCCTTAACACTATTCCTGGTGATGTACTTGAAGCTTCTGCCATTGATGGTGCAAATCCTACTCAGACTCTTTTCAACATCAAGATTCCTATGATCGCACCTACAATCACAATCTGTACTTTCCTTACACTTACATCTGCTTTCAAACAGTTTGATGTAAACCTTGCACTTACAAATGGTACTGGTTCAGTTAATTTCCTCGGAAACTATCTGACAAACGGTACAGAGATGCTGGCACTTAACATTTACAGCACAGCAGTTATCAACAACGAATATGCCTTTGGTGAAGCCAAGGCCGTTCTGTTCTTCATAATACTTGCAACAGTTTCAATAATTCAGGTACGTATATCTAATAAGAAGGAGGTGGAATTATAATGCATAGAAAAGAAAAGACATCCAGCGTAGTAATAAGACTTATTATCGCTATTATAATTGCTATTTATGTATTATTCCCATTCTTCCTTGTTGTTATCAACTCCTGCAAGCAGACAGATGATATAACAAGAAATCCTATAGGCTTCAATGGAGCAAGTTTTGAACAGCTCTTTTCTAACCTTAAGGATGTTATCGGTAACACACATTTCCTGTTCTGGCAGGCATTTGGTTATTCACTTCTTATTACAGTAGTTTCCCTTGTACTTCTTGCTTTATTTGGAGCAATGGCTGCATGGGTCATCTGCCGTAACAAGACAGTTTGGTCAACTGTTATCTACTTTACCTTCATCGCATCCATGATAATACCTTTCCAAGTAGTAATGCTCCCACTTATTTCTACCTTCCGCGATGTTGGTAAGTTTATTGGTATTCCTATGCTTCAGTCCGTGCCAGGTATTGTATTTGCATACCTTGGCTTCGGCGGAGCCATGACAGTATTTATCCTTAACGGATTTATCAAGGGAGTTCCTTATGATCTTGAGGAAGCTGCATCTATCGATGGTTGCTCACCTGAGCAGACCTTCTTCCAGATCATCTTCCCACTTCTGACACCTGTTATCACAACAGTATCAATCCTTAATGGTATGTGGATCTGGAATGACTACCTTCTTCCTTCCATGATGCTTGGTCAGAATGGTGCAGTTAAGACACTTCCTGTTGCAGTTCAGGCGTTTGTTGGATCTTATGTTAAGCAGTGGAACATGATCCTTGCCGCTGCCCTTCTTGCAATCGTACCAATGGTGATTGTATTCCTTATCGCTCAGCGTCAGATCATGGATGGAATGATTGAGGGTGCTGTAAAAGGTTAATCAACTACTTTTAAAAAAAGAGGCTGTCACGCGACAGCCTCTTTTTTCTATATTTTGACACCTATATCAAAGTGAATATTTAACCTTATCCTCTACGCTGATAGATTCACCAATCTGAACCTCAATAAGCTTGAGTTCTGTATCTGCAAATACTGTATGCTTGCATCCAGCCTGCATCTTGATAACATCTCCAGGAGCTACCTTCTCTTCTATTCCCTCAACAACAGTTCTACCTGTTCCTGAAATTACAACCCAAACCTCATCTCTGTGGTTATGGCTATGATAGTTCATAGAATGACCAGCATTTAATGTAACCTTGATTGTCATGCTGCCTGGCTCAACATCAATAACCTTGAAATTACCCCAGCTCTTTTCAGCAAACATAATCTGCTGCTCAAAGCTATCAACAAATGGCTTGATATATGAGCTCTGTTCCTTGTCAGAAACAAGAATTCCCTCTGGAGAAGCAGATATAACAACATCTGTAAGTCCCATAGCAAGTACAGGAACATCCATTTCATTTACAATATGTACACCCTTACAGGTCTCATTTAAAACGCCCTTACCTACAACGCTCTCTTCCATGGCCTCAGTAAGAGTATTCCAGGTTCCAAGATCCTTCCACTGTCCGCCGAAACGCATAACCTGGATCTTGTCCTCTTTTTCTACTACAGCGTAGTCAAAAGAAATCTTGGTAAGAGTATCATATTTCTCAAACAGATCCTGATAGTTTGTAAAATCAATAAGCTCATGAGCCTTATCAAGAACGTATTTAAGCTTGTAGGCAAAAACACCACCGTTCCAAAGTGCGCCCTGGCTAATATACTCCTTGGCTACTTCCATTGAAGGCTTTTCCTTAAAAGTAGAAACGCTGCTTACTTCATCCTTGGAAGCAGGGATGATATAACCGTATTTCTCAGAAGGATATGTAGGCTCTATTCCCATAAGTACAAGATTAGCCTCTCCCTTATCAGCCTGCTGTGAAAGGGCCTTTAAAGCGTCAAAATAGTCATCCTCAACATAAGGATCTACAGGACATACAACAACTGACTCTTCAGGATCAACTCCCTGAACATCTACAAGATATGCTGTAGCAAGAGCAATAGCTGGGAAAGTATCCCTTCTGCAAGGCTCGATTGAGATTCCTACATCTTCCCCAAGCTGATTGTGGATAGATGAAACCTGGGCCTTACTAGTTGCGATAGTTACTGTTGCGTCCTGATCCACACGCTTTATCTGACGATAAACTCTCTGCACCATGGATTCATAAGATCCGTCTTCCTTTTTAAAGATCTTTATAAACTGCTTAGATCTGATATCGTTTGAAAGTGGCCAAAGGCGCTTTCCTGAGCCACCGGATAAAAGTACAATATTCATTTTCTTCCTTACTTCTTCCTTATTATTTATTATGTGCATAAAGAGAAAATCCTCCGTGATAATCTCGGGCTAAAAACAGCTACATTTATGCTACATGATACTATATCATTAATCTATTAAACCCTGAAAGAAAAAACTGCAAAAATTTCTCTTTCAGGGTTATAAATATTCTGATCAAATTATCTGATTTATACTCTTACTGAGCATTACTTGCGACCATGTTGTCCTGGTTCTGTTGTACAACAGATACATAATAAGCATACAGGTTCTTGTAAGTATCCTTACTATAGTGAAGTCCATCTGATGAACTAAATCCAACCTGTGAAAGGTATGAATAACTGTCAATCCATTGTACCCTTGGATCAAGGCCTTCCTTGAGCTTATTATTGAAGTTCTCTATCTGTGCATTTGATACACTTGCACAGGCAGATCCTACAGGAGTAACAGAAGCATAATAAACAGTAATTCCTGCATTTGTCCAGGCATCAATGTTTGAATTAACAAGTTTGATATACTTATTAGCATTAGCAAGGTCATTCACACCAAAGTTAATAATCATCACTGTTCCCTGGCCTGCATACTCAGGAATAGCTGGAAGAGCTGTATTCTTGAAATAGCTATATCCCTCACCAATCTTGGCAATATAGGCCTTGTCAGTTGATCCAACTGCGTTCTGAAGCTGTACAGTCCTGGAATCTCCAACAAAAAGGAATGGAACTCCTGGCATCTCGCTTACCATATAATCGCCTCTAATATATCCAATAAGGTCATTATAAAGAACTTCAAACCAACCATTGTCGGTCACACCAGTAACTGAAATCTCAGTTCCCCAGGTCACCTTACCAAGCTTGTCATAGTCTGTACCTGCTCCTGAACGAACATTTACAGTATCGCTTGCAAACATCTTGGCTACAGTCTCATACTCTGTTACAGTAAAGGCAGTAAGGGACAGCTCAGCAGCATTCTCTTTAGCTTCTACTACTGTTGTCTCTGAATCCTCTAAATTAGCTGATTCCAGAACGTCCACATCAGCATCATTATCTGAAGCTTCTATATTAAGAGTATTCGCCCTGTATAAATCTTCAGATGCATCAGAATAAGCATCTCCATCTGCATCTGATCCAGTCCTATCATTAATAACGGCTGTAGCTACTGTCTGAGCCTTATCACCATTTACTCCAATGATAAGTGCTACTGAAAGAATTGCTGCAAATGCAAAAAGTATGATTAGGTTTTTCTTTTTTTCTTTGTGCATGTTCATAATATCACCATGTTCATTACGAGCCTTAAGTAGTAAATATAATCAGTAAATAGCTCGCCAAATATAAAAGTTATTCCCTCAACCTCACAAATTTTACATTAGACGTAACAATATGTCAAATTTGACTAAAAAGTATCAACCTCTTATAATATAACATGCCTATTTTTGAGCATGTTCAAATACTTGCCAAACAGGTACAATGAATTGGATCATTAGATCTATAAATATGGATCTAAGATCACAGAAACTTATTAATATTAATATAGAACAAAATGACGCAAAACGATAGGAGAAATTATGTGCGGAATAATTGGTTATATTGGTAAGAGAAGCACTAAGGAGATCCTTCTGGACTCACTTGAGCTTTTGGAGTACAGAGGCTATGACAGCGCTGGAATAGCTCTTTTCCCAGAGGGTGAGAACGAACCTATAGTAAGAAAGATTGCAGGACGTGTATCTAACCTTAGAGAGGTCTGCAAGGATGTTACAGATGAATCATGTGCAGGAATCGGACATACACGTTGGGCTACACACGGTGGTGTAAGCGATGCCAATGCTCATCCACACCATCACGGCAAGGTAACACTTGTACACAACGGTATCATCGAGAACTACAAGGAACTTATCAAGGAGTACGATCTTAAGGGCAAGCTTCTTTCAGAGACAGATACTGAGGTTGCTGCTTCTATTCTTGATCACTTTTATGATGGTGATCCAGAGAAGGCTATCAAGGAGACCGTGAACGTACTTAAGGGAACTTTCGCTTTTGCTATTCTCTTTTCAGATCAGCCTGGCAAGATCTACGCTGTACGTAACGTAAGCCCAATCGTTGTTGCCATGACAGATCACGGTGCACTTCTTGCTTCTGATGTAGCTGCTCTTGGTGTGCATGCCAAGGAATACGCATTTCTTCCTGAGTATCATATTGCATGCCTTTCATCCAAGGGAATCCTTGTTCACGACGAGAAGAAGCATGAAGTACCTCTTCAGCTTATGACAATCGACTGGGATACAAGCCGCGGTGGCAAGGGTGGATATCCTTTCTATATGGAAAAAGAGATCCACGAACAGCCAGATGCTATTAAGGACACTGTTTCACCTCATATTGTAAATGGTAAGACATCCTTTGCAGAGGAGGGAATCCCTGATTCACTCTTTAGAGAAAATCAGAACATCGTAGTTATTGCCTGCGGAACAGCTATGCATGCCGGACTTATCGGCCAGCAGCTCTTCCACACTCTTGCTAACATCCACACTGATGTAGCAATAGCTTCCGAGTTTACTTATACAAACCCTGTTATCAAGCCTGGTACACTTGTGATCGCAGTTTCACAGTCAGGTGAGACAATTGATACACTTGAGGCTATCAAGTTTGCCAAGAAAAAAGGTGCCAAGGTTCTTTCTATCGTTAACGTAAAGGGCTCTACAATTGCCGATAACAGTGATTACTGCATTTATACACACGCAGGCCCTGAAATTGCTGTAGCCAGCACCAAGGCTTTCACAAGCCAGGCTTCAGTGTTCTATCTTCTTGCTATACATGCAGCAAGACTTAACGGCCTTCTTTCAACAGAAGAAGTAAGCCACTACCTTGACGAGCTCACACGAGTTCCTGAGATCATCAGCCAGATTCTTGAGAAGAAGTCTATTGTTCAGAAGATGACTAATAAGTTCCTCTCTCACGATCAGGCATTTATGATTGGCCGTGGCCTCGACTACTCACTTCTTCTTGAGGGATCACTTAAGCTTAAAGAGATTTCCTACATTCACTCAGAGGCATACGCTTCAGGTGAGTTAAAGCATGGTACTATCGCTCTTATTACTGACGGAATTCCTGTAGTTGCTCTTGTAACTCAGTCAGCACTTGCATCCAAGGAATATTCAAACATCCGCGAGGTACAGTCTCGTGGAGCAAGCGTTCTGCTCATCACAAGAGATTCACTCTACAAGGACATGAACATTCCTGAGGAAGATACATTTATCCTTCCTGAAATGGATGATCTGTTCATGACATTCCCTGCAGCAGTAGTAATGCAGCTGATCGCATATTACACATCCTTTGCCAAGGGCTACGATGTAGATAAGCCACGTAACCTTGCCAAGGTTGTAACAGTAGAATAATATAAACGTGCGCCGCTAGGCGCACCAATAAAAAGAGCCTTCACTTATACCACTTAAGTGAAAGCTCTTTATTTTTTCTTTTTATGCGAAGTTAACTGCTCCGCTTTCCTTGGCTGATGTTTTAGAGAATTTAAGCTTTTCGGCCTTCTTTTCCATAATAAAGCCCAGGACTCTTGGGTTAATATTCTCAATCTCGCAGCCAATGGCATTGTAGCCGCTTATGCTAAACTTTCTGACTATTACGCCATTTAATACAAGCTTGGGGCTGAGCTCATTTTTCATAAATTCAAGCTTTACCTTATCGCCCACATTAAAGCCTGTATTCTTACCGACCATAAGTGAAAAACCACGAAGAGAGATATCGTGAAGCACTACGCTTATATGTCTTGTCTTGTTTATCACAGCATTGCCCATAAGCTGAACACTGTAACGCTCCGCCTTTCGCTGATGGTTTCCAAGTAAGATTTCCTTTCCTGTTATCACATGGAAATCTGTCCCTGCAAAATCAACCCTGCTGATAGTATCAGCCTGGAATACATGCTTAACCCCACGAATTGTTTCCACATATTCGAAATGAGCATTAGAACAAATATCTATAAGACGACCATCCACCATGACTGGTGTGATCAAAATTCCGTCACCGTAACGCGTAAGAACAGTTGCATCAACATTCTTGCTCTGATTGTTATGAACCAAATTGATGGTTATTTTTGTTGCCTGCGGTATGTCGTATATTTTCATACCGGTATATTATCTTTTTTCGTCAAAAATCACAAGAAAAAAATGTGAACTCTTTGTGTATTTTTGTTGATTCATCAACAAAATTTCATCCAAAAATATGGAAACTGTAATTATGTATCTTAGTTTCCGTTGCATGCAATGTTTTAGCCAACTTCAAGGCCTTCCATCTGTGCAGTATACAGATGATAGTAATCTCCCTTCTTGGCCATAAGCTCTTCATGGCTTCCACACTCAGTTATGCCACCCTCATTTATGTACATGATCTTGTCGCACCTTGTGATTGTGGATAACCTGTGAGCAATGATAAAGCTTGTTCTTCCAGCAAGCATTGCATCAAGGCCCTGCTGAAGGGCTTTTTCAGTTTGTACATCGATACTTGAAGTTGCTTCATCAAGAACCAGGATTGCTGGATCTGATAAAAGAGTTCTGGCAAAAGAGATAAGCTGCTTTTGCCCCTGTGAAAGAAGCGCGCCTCTTTCTTTTACCTCTGTTCTATAGCCGTCATGCATGCTCTTAATGAAAGGATGGGCACAAACAGTCTTGCTGGCTCTCCTGATCTCTGCTTCTGTGGCATCAAGCTTACCGTATCTGATATTATCTTCGATCGTTCCTGAGAAGATGAAGCTGTCCTGAAGCATGATTCCCATCTGTGAACGAAGAGACTTAAGAGTAACCTTTGAAATATCCTGGCCATCAATCAGGATTCTTCCGCTATCCACGTTATAGAATCTTGAAATAAGACTTACGATAGTACTCTTTCCGGCACCAGTTGGTCCTACGAGAGCAACGCTCTCTCCTGGCTTAACGCTAAAGGATACGTTGTGAAGTATTTCTTTTCCCTTTTCATAGGAGAAGGATACGTTTTCAAAGGTTACTTCGCCCTTAACTGCCTTCATCTCTACAGCATCAGGAGCATCATCTACAGTTACAGGCTCATCCATAGTCTCAAAAATTCTCTCAAGATAAGCCATATTGTTGATAAAGCCATTAAAGATATTACCAAGGTTCATGATAGGCTGCCAGAACCTTGATGCATAGCTGGATATAGCCACGATAGTACCAAGAGTCTCGCTTCCCTGTGAAAAGATAAGGAGTCCAAAGAGGAAGATTGAAGCACGGACCAGAACTGATATAGTGTCGATTCCAGGCCACACAAGTGTGCTGTAGCCAACAGCTGTCATCCAGGTCTTTCTGCAGTTACCTGAAAGGGTCTTGAAAATCTCAGCATTTTCTTCTTCTCTTGCAAAGATCTGTGTGATCCTTGCTCCTACTATATTTTCCTGAAGGTAAGCATTAAGGTTTGAGTTCTTGTTGGAAACTGCCTGCCAGGCCTTTCTCTGCTTATTCTTTATCCAGAACATGAAGACCATAAGAAATGGTACACCCGCCATAACAACAAGGCTCAGTTTCACATCAACTGCAAACATAAACACCACAATGAAGATCAGGTTGATGATCTCAAGGATAACGTTTATAAGACCGTTACTTAACATATCTGACACTGAGTTTACATAGTTAACTACTCTTACCAGGATTTTTCCCTGAGGTCTGTCATCATAGTACTGAAATGGAAGCTTTTGCAGGTGTTTAAATAAATCTGCTCTTATCTGGTAGATTATATCCTGGCTGACGTTGATCATGATGTAGGAACGAATTGTAGTAAATATAACGCTCACTACAAAAAATGCAGCTACATAGACCACAAGTCTATACAACATTGGCATATCCCCATTAGGGACAGCAACGTCCAGAGCCTTTTGAACAATCATAGGGCTCACCAGCGCTGCGGCTCCACCAAGCGCTGACAGGATAAGTGCAAGAACCATCTTGCCAGCATGTTTTCTAATATACACCCAGGCCCTTAAAAGGTGTCGTATATCAAAAGGCTCTTCTAAGATTTCGTCTTCTTTATATGTATTTCTTCTAGCCATTTTTTCTCCTCCTTTCAGGCGCCCGCCTGGAGTTTAACAAGTTCAGCATAGTAGCCGCCCTTCTTAATGAGTTCCTCGTGGGTTCCTCTCTCTGTAATCTCGCCATGCTGCATGATAAGGATCTGATCAGCATCCTTGGTAGTAGAAATTCTCTGAGCGATGATGATCTTTGTGCATGGGAAGTCAAGGTGTCTTAGGCTTTCCTGTATCTCTTTTTCCGTTTCAAGGTCAACAGCCGAGGTTGTGTCATCCAGGATAAGGATAGAAGGTCTAACTGCAAGTGCTCTTGCAAGAGAAATCCTCTGCTTCTGGCCTCCAGAAAGGCCTACACCTCTTTCGCCGACTATAGTCTCATAGCCCTCAGGCATCTTGGCGATAAAGTCAGAAGCTGCTGAGTATTTAGCAAAGCGAACAACCTCGTCCTTACTGATATTGCTGTCTCCGTAGGCAATGTTGCCGTCAATTGTATCTGAATAAAGAAGCACATCCTGTGTGGCAAGTCCTATATTCTTTCGAAGCTGGTTTAATTTCAGCTTATTGATATTAACTCCATCCACAAGGATTTCGCCCTCTGTAGGCTCATAGAACCTTGGGATCAGGTGGATAAGGGATGTTTTTCCACAACCCGTCTCACCCATAATGGCAATTGTCTGTCCAGGCTTGGCAGTAAAAGAAATATGCTCAAGCACAGGAAGTTTGGCATCTGCATATTGGAAAGAAACGTCCTTAAACTCTACTTCACCCTTAAATCTGTCTGGCTTATCAACTGCATCTTTTGCATCTACAATCTCAGGCTCAGAGTAGTAGATTTCCATAACCTTGGCAGAAGCTGCAGAGAATCTCTGAAACTCGTTCATTACGTTACCAAGCTGTCTCATAGGGTTTGCTATAGCCCAGATAAGTCCTGAGAAAGCAACATATTCGCCCATGGACATGTCTCCCCTTATAAGGAAAGTGCCGCCAACAAGAAGAAGGATGACTGACAAAAGGTTTGCAAGAGTTTCCACAAATGGGAAGAATCTAAGCCATACTCCTGCAGTCTTTTTGTTAGTATCTCTATAGTCTGTGTTGCAATCATCAAACTTTTCTATCTCATGGTCTTCTCTTGCAAAGGCTTTGACTACTCTGTTTCCTGCAATATTTTCCTGAGCTATTGTGTTCATATTGGCAAGCTTCTCACGAAGAAGTGCATGCATAGGTGCAACCAGTAGCTTGAACACATAGATGATAAAGAAAATAAGTGGCGCAACAATTAAAAGATTGAAGGCCAATTTCCAATCCATGATGATAAAGTAAATAGATGTAAATGAAACAAGGGCAACAGCCTCCATGACCATTCTCACAACCCAGGCTACCATGTGTCTTACAGCATCAAGGTCACCTGTTACTCTGGTCATAAGGTCACCAGTTCTATAGGTACTATAGAACTTCATGTCCTGTCTCTGGATCTTGTCATAAAGGTAATTACGTACTCTGAAAAGTACTGCCTGAGACACATACTCATAGGCCATACAATCTACATACACAATGATGCATCTAAAGATTGTAAGTCCCACCATAAGTGCCAGGTTCTGAATAAAAAGATCCGGATGCTCCGTCAGATTCTGACTTGCATTCTCTCCAGTCAGAAAGTTATCCACAATCTTTCCAGAAAAATAAGGTACTGTAAGCTGCAACATGTTGTAAACTACAGTACCTAGCATTGCCAGGACATAGATAAATCTGTGCCCTTCCATGTTATCCCAAAGCCATTGTAATCTGGTCCTGGGATACTTCCACTTTTTGTCTCTCTTTCCCATAATATTTACCCCTACCTAGTAATAAAATACTCTATTATCTTGATTCTATATCCAGCATTTTTCATTTACAATATGATTTTGCGCAATTCTCTTACTATTTTCGACCAAGTTATATTCATAAATTGCTACTTAGTTCAAAGGGGCTATTCCTGTGCATTTCATGTGCACTATAAAAATAAATATTTGAGTTAAAGAATTAATTTTGCAGAAAGAATTATCCACAAAAAAATCAGCAACCCTAGGATAATAGTTAATCCAACGTAGTTACTGATCATCACTTTAAATATTATAGAATACTATTTTAAGGCATGAAAAAAAGCTGCTGACGGGAATCGAACCCGTGACCTCCGCACTACCAATGCGACGCACTACCGACTGTGCTACAACAGCTTGAACTCTTTCGAGTCACAAAGGTTATTATAACAACTAGCTATACTAGTGTCAATCATAATCTCATTATTAGCATCTGCGCTTATAAGCCATTTTAGCTCATAAGCTGCGAGATAAGATACTGATAAATATCTGCATTTTTTTCCTGCCAGTTATCGCAGATATTCTGGGCAATTTCCTCAGTTGGAACAGAAAGAGCTATATCTACAAGGTTCTGTCCATTTTCCTTGACAACAAGCCTGACTGTGTATTCATTCTCAGCAGTCTTTTGATAGTCGCCCTGGATAGAGGCTTCATTCCTGAGCTTCATACTGTTGTCCTTGAGATATTCATCCATTTCCTGCTTGATTGTAGGATTGATCCTGTTGCCAAAAAACTTAAGGGCCTCCTCACCATCTGCTGTGATCTCAAGATAGGTTCTATTGCCTACTGTCTTTTCATGAATAAGCTCAGAATTAGCCATCTCACTGAAAACCTCTTGCAGTGTAAGGAATGTTGTATATTCTTTTTCCAAAATAAAATCATAGATCTGAGATTTGCTAAGAGGCACTTCGCAGCGCTTTAACATATACAGAACTATCATCTTGTATAAAGTAAGATACTTAGAACTCACAGGACTCCTCCAAAAAAATTATTTCTTAATTATTCTCAGCCATATAGCACTTCTTGACCGCATCTGCTACTGCATCTGCACATCTTGGATCAAAGGCAGCTGGCAATATATTTACATCGCTAAGCTCATCTTCTGGGACAAGGCCTGCAAGAGCATTGGCTGCAGCAAGCTTCATTTCCTCAGTGATCTGTCTTGCTCCGCACTCAAGGGCTCCTCTGAAGATTCCAGGGAAAACAAGTACGTTGTTGACCTGGTTAGGAAAATCACTTCTTCCTGTTCCAATAACTCTGATTCCTGCCTCCCTTGCAAGGTCTGGCATGATCTCAGGAACAGGATTGGCCATTGCAAACATGATAGCATCCTTGTTCATCTGCTGAGCCATCTCCTTGGAAACAATTCCTGGAGCTGAAACTCCGACAAAAATGTCTGCTCCCTTAAGGGCATCTGCTAAAGAGCCGCTTAACTGATCAGGGTTTGTCACATTCATCATCTTCTCCTGCATCCAGTTAAGATCAGTTGAAGACTTGGAAAGAATTCCTGATTTATCGCACATAGTAACATTTTTAAAGCCATATCTTAAAAGGAGCTTAGTAATAGCAATTCCGGCACTTCCTGCACCATTAACTACTACCTTGCAATCCTCTTTTTTCTTGCCCACAACCTTGAGACCGTTTATAACGCCTGCAAGAACTACAATAGCAGTGCCATGCTGGTCATCGTGGAAAACAGGGATATCAAGCTTTTCTTTTAATCTCTCTTCTATCTCAAAACATCTAGGAGCGGAAATGTCCTCAAGATTAATGCCGCCAAAGCCAGGAGCAAGGTATGTGACTGCCTTGATGATCTCCTCTGTATCCTGAGTATCAAGGCAAATAGGCACCGCATTAACTCCGCCAAATTCCTTAAAAAGTACTGCCTTGCCTTCCATAACAGGCATTCCTGCATAAGGTCCAATGTTTCCAAGTCCAAGAACTGCAGAACCATCGGAAACAACAGCTATAGTATTGGATTTAATAGTGTACTTGTAAGCAAGACTCTTATCTTCTGCTATTAATTTACAGGGTTCGGCCACTCCTGGTGTGTAGGCGATAGCCAGATCCTCTTTGGATTTAACCTCCGCTTTGGACCTGATCTCTAGCTTCCCCTGCCATTCTTCGTGCATTTTAAGGGCTTTTTCGGCGTTTGTCATAATGTTACTCCTCTTTCTTATAGATTCGTGATATACGTCCCTATATCACTAGAACTTCTTTCCAACAATATCGTACGCAAATGATATTACATCATTTCTCTTGTCTGTATCAATATATTTGAACACATTATAAATATATTTGTGATGACCACCTGTAGTCTGAAGTCCAAGTGCAAGTCCCAGCGCAGCTATCTCATCACCTGCATCTGTCTGCCTCGAGAACATAAGAGCGTCAATGTAACCATTTTGCTCCATCTTGACATAGGCATAGGCAAAAGCTGCAGCCTGAAGTGTTTCTCCTGAAGATGAGGAATAGCCCATCTCACTTAGGATTATTGATCTGACATTGCCGGAAGAGTCCAGCATCTCAGGTCTTTGCATGTAATTGGTCAAAACTTCCAGGTTATCCATGGAGATAACGGGAGTAGAAACATCATGATTAGTATATTTGGTAGCCTTCCAAAAAGCTGTATTTCCATTAGGATATGAATAAGGATGCGCCGCAAGGCCCCAGTCTATATTGCCGTAATCATTTATTGAGGAGGCGAAAATGTCCAGGAAATCCTTGGCATCATAGTCTCCAGTTTTTTCTGAATTAAGAGTCCATCTCTGGTCTATGGAAAAATAGACCTTGGCTCCTGCATTCTGGCTCTTAATTGCATTATAAAATACGCGGAAGCAACGAACAAACGCCGTTGTGTAGGTATTAACATCCACATAGGGCATGTAATTGTACTCTTTTCTGGCGTTTACCTCATTGGCAATGATCCACATGCTGACATTGCCATGTCCAGAACCTGAGTATCTACCCGCCAAAAAGCTTCCAACTGCAGCGCAGGCCTTAACTCCACCATCTGTTGCGCCGTTAAACATGCGGTAAGGAGCACTAGATGCCCCCCTTGCATCAGGATGTGTAAGATCTGGATAAGCGGATGTACTTGCGTCGTTTAAAACAATAGCTGCTACATCAATTCCCATGCTGTTAAGTCTCTTAAAGAGATAGTCATAGGTATCAATTGCGCCCTTATTGAAGTGATAGGTCACTCCTCCGTAGCTATAAGCAATTCCCCCCGAAGTAGTAAGGATATGGGAAAGAGGAATATTATAAGCGCAGTAGCTGACTCCCAAATCTGTAAGCTCGCCAATTCTAAGTGGATCTGGCAGGATTCCCTTGATGGATGTATGCTTCATCCCGCTATAGTTGTAGGAAGCACAAGCTCCCGGATTTGTTATGTATTTGGCATGGCTGATGGAAACATACTCTCCACCAAGCTTAACTGCCACTGTAAACTTTGAAAACAGTTTGGAAGATGCATCGCCCTTGTTAAGGTTTATGGTAAAAGAGGTCTCATCGTCCTTGTAGATCTTACTTAAGGGCTCAGCTCCCTCTGGTATTGCATCCTGATAGGTTGTTTCTTCAAAAAGGTAGTAGTATTTGTCGTCGCTTTTAGGAATTCCCTCGGAGGTTACATCTATCTGTACCTTGCCCCCATCTACAATATGGCACTCACTTATGGTTGCAAAGCTTGACCTTGTATCTGCATTCATCTCAACTGTTGCAGGCCTCTTTGAAAGTTCGTCTGCAACAGACTTGCCTCCATCAACAATAGCCCTTATTGTGTCAGGACTTATATACTCTGACTCATAGAGATCTTCTACAGGCTCAGCAAAAGATGCCTCGAACAAAGCTACATCCTCGGCATCCTCGTCATTTCCTTTATCCATTCCGAAAATAACAAACAAAATCATTCCTAGAACAAAAGCAGAGGCAAGAACCGCAACAATACCGCTTAATATGACCAGTCGCCTGTTCTTGCGGGCCTTCGCTCCAGAATGTATCCTACGCTTTTTCTTTTTCATCTATCCCCCAAATAAAAACTATTTCTGCCCCTTGAGCTTTTTCATATGCTCCTTTATCTTGACCTCATATCCATTTCCTGATGGATTGTAGAATTCCTTGCCATTAAGCTCATATGGAAGGTACTGCTGCTCCACATAATTGTTGGGATAATCATGAGCATATTTATAACCAATTCCGTGGCCTAACTTGGCCGCAGACTTATAATGTGCATCCTGTAAATGAGGAGGAATAGGAAGATTCCCTGTCTCCCTCACTGTAGCCATAGCATCGTCAATAGCACAAATTGCCGCGTTGCTCTTGGGTGCTGTAGCAATATAGCTTGCAGCCTGAGCAAGAGTTATTCTGGCCTCTGGCATTCCAAGCCTCTCAACTGCAAGAGATGCTGCAACAGCCACCTGAAGTGCCTGTGGATCTGCATTGCCAACATCTTCTGAAGCACAGACCATCATCCTCCTGACGATAAACTTGGGATCTTCGCCAGCATTTAGCATCCTTGCAAGGTAGTAAACTGCCGCGTCGGGATCTGACCCTCTCATGCTCTTGATAAAGGCAGAAATGGTGTCATAGTGATTGTCGCCATCCTTGTCATATCTGGCCACCTTTTTCTGGATACACTCCTGAGCAACGTCCCTTGTAATGTGGATAAGTCCGTCACTACTTCGCTCAGTAGTAAGAATTCCAAGTTCTATGGCATTAAGGGCATGTCTTGCGTCGCCATCAGCAAGATCTGCCAGAAAATCTGCAGCATCAGGTTCAAGGACCGCTCTATACGCTCCCATTCCCCTCTCCTTGTCAGTTACTGCTCTATTAAGAAGGACCTTGATATCTTCAGCAGTCAGCGGCTTAAGCTCAAATATAACAGACCTTGAAATAAGAGCTCCGTTAACCTCGAAATAAGGATTCTCGGTTGTGGCGCCAATAAGGATTACTGTACCGTCCTCAACAAAGGGTAAAAGATAATCCTGCTGCCCCTTATTGAATCTGTGGATCTCGTCTATAAAAAGAATCGTCTTCTTGCCATACATTCCAAGGTTATCCTTGGCCTTATTAACAACCTCTTCCATATCCTTTTTGCCAGCTACTGTGGCATTTATCTGCATAAATTCAGCCTTGGTCGTACCGGCAATGACTCTGGCAAGCGTAGTCTTACCAGTTCCTGGAGGTCCATACAATATGATAGAGCTTAATTTATCTGCAGAAATTGCACGATAAAGAAGCTTGTCCCTGGCAATGATGTGCTGCTGTCCCACAACTTCATCCAGTGTGCGGGGGCGCATTCTTGCGGCAAGCGGAGACTCTTTCTCTTTGCTGTTTTCTCTCATATACTCAAATAAATCCATAACACTACGATTGTACTATTTTTCCCCTTATTGTACAAATAAATAAGCCTATAAAAACAAAGTAAATTTACTCGGATTTTACTATATTACGAACCCAGACTCCGCTCTTTACAAGCACAAATCCAATAAGACATTTTAAAATCTCTGTAAGTGATACTATCGCAAACACAAAAAGCGCAGGAAGTGCTGTATAGCGGCTCAGTACATAGGCTGTTGGAACTGATACAGCCCAGGAAAAGCAGCTGTCAAACAAAAATGTAACCGCTGTCTTGCCTCCAGACCTCATTGTGAAGTAAGAAACATTAGCATAAGCATTTATAGGCATGCAAATTGCTACTACCCAGATAAACCTTGTAGCAAGAGCTCTTATCTCGGGCTCTGTATTGTAAAAGTTTGGTATAAAAGGCGCTGCACAGGCAAGGAGTGTTCCCATTACAAATGTACTTGCAACACTGAGCGCCGCCATCCTAAAGGCAGTTCTTCTAGCATTTACAAGTCTGTCAGCTCCAAGCTCCTGTCCAACAATGATTCCAGCAGAATTTCCAAGGGATAAGAAAACCTCATTAAATATCTGTGATATAGTGCCACTGATATTCATTGCAGCAATTATAGCTATTCCTCTAAGTGAATATGCCTGCAAGAGAGTCGCCTGAGCAAGACTCCACAAAAACTCATTGCAAAGAAGCGGAAGGGATCTTATAAGCATTGGAAAAACAAGATTTCCAGGAATAACAAAATGGCTGTACAATCCCCTGAAAAACTCATACCTTGTACCTCTTCTGTGGGCTCCAAATACCACTATAAACAGCTCTGTAAATCTTGAAATCACAGTAGCAACGGCCGCTCCAAAAACTCCCATCTTAGGAAGTCCAAAAAGTCCAAAGATCAAAAGAGCATTAAATACAAAGTTAACTCCCATGGCTACCATACTTGCTATCATAGGAAGGGTTGTCTTGCCGGATTCCCTCATGGCACTTGCATAAACCTGAGTAAGGCTAAAGGGTATAAGACCAACGATCATTATCCTCAGATATCCGCCTGCAAGTCTTAAAGTCTCTGCTCTCTCATCCGGAAAGGTATCAGATGAAATGTAAAGTGCAATAAGGTCTCCTCCAAAATTCATAAGGATAATAGCAGCAATTATCAGGATAGTTATGGCTGTTATCAGCTTAAATCTAATGGCAGCCCTTACGCCCTCCATATCTCCTTTTCCAAAGAACTGTGTGCTAAAGATTCCTGCTCCCGCAAGAGATCCCCAAATACACAGGTAAAAGATAAAGAGAATCTGATTTACTATTGCTACAGATGACATGGACAGGGTTCCCACCTGGCCCACCATGATATTATCCAAAAGTCCTACAATGTTAGATAAGGTATTCTGGATGATCATAGGCACAACAACCATAGCTACTCGTGAATAGAAGTTTCTATCGCCGATAAGCGCCTCTCTTAATCCAAATTTATATTTAACTGCTTCTTGTCTGTTTCCAGTTTCAAACATTTCTCTCATTTTAATAAATCCTTTGTCTTAGCATTTAGCATGTTAAGAACACGCTTTTTGTCAAGGCTCCATAAGGGCTCTACAAGGAGCTTTCTAGGGCCGTCCCCCTGCATCCTGTGAACTACACAGTTGTCAGGCAAAAGAGCTATGCACTCTGCCACCAGATCAGTGTATTCCTCCATGGACATCACATAAAAGTCGCTTGAGGCTCCTTCTGTGGCTTTTAAGAACTCCTGATACATTACTGTTCCCTTCAGGATCTGTAAATTCTGAAGTTTGATTCCATCTAGCTCTGGTGTTAACTCTGACAAAAACTTTACTGTATCAAGCATCATCTCTTTTGACTCACCGGGAAGGCCTAAGATAACATGGACAATGACCGTGATGCCAGCATTTTTAAGCCTCTTATAGGCATCAGTAAATACAGGAAGATCATACCCTCTGTTTACACGCCTTGCAGTTTCATCATGTATTGTCTGAAGCCCAAGTTCTATCCAGACTGGTTTGATGCTGTTTAGCTCTTTTAACATATCCATCACATCAGGGCCAAGGCAGTCTGGTCTTGTTCCAAGGGAAAGAGCTACTACCTCATCCCTTTTTATGGCGTCTGTGTAAAGCGCTTTTAATCGCTCCACATCCCCATAGGTGTTGGTAAAAGACTGATAATAAGCAATAAACTTCCTTGCATCGGTTTTACCAGCTATTTTCTCTTTGGCTTCCTCAAAGATGGTTGTGGCAAATTCTCCAGAGCCTCCTTCAGAACAAAAGGTGCATCCTCCTGTTCCACAGGTTCCATCCCTGTTAGGGCATCCACAGCCCGATGATAGGGCCAGTCTATAGACCTTTTCGCCATATTTATTTTTTAAAAATGTAGATAATCTGACTGGCATAAGCTATCATTCCGACCTTTTTCCATTAGAAGTGACGTAACTCTGGGGTTTCCTATTGATGTCGCATATTCCATGGCCTTGTCCTGATCTTCAAAAGAAAGAAGACTCTCTGATCCGAAATCTCCTTGTCTTCTAAGATCAAGCACACTTCCAAGCAGTTTCTGGGCGTCATCGCTATCTTTAGCTCTATCGATGAGCCTTTTTAATATAGCAAAGCCGCTATCACTTACATAATTCTCATATTCTTTCTTAAATCTCTCTTCAAGTTCCACAGGATATAACAGTCTTCCGATTGCAATATCCTCGCAAATGCTGCCACCATCTATCCTGGCCTTGGAAAAGAGATTGTCATACTGCCTGTAGTCAATCTTCCTGCGGTCCACACATTCGCGGTAAGCATAGCCGGAACCCGCTATGGAAAACTGTATCGTCCTTGCCATGGTGTTCTCGTTAAAGTCATAGACATAACCAGGAAAAGAAAGGCAGGCTTCTACATCCTCTTTTTCCTGGGAACTTATATGAATCTGGAAGCGCAGGGCTTTGTCCGTATCGGATAGGAAGTTTCTTATGACCTCATACCAGTTTCTCTCAATAGTGATCTCAACGTCCTCTAAACTGTCACACTGTCTGCATACGCCGTCATAGTAGTCATCTATGCTGTCAAAAAGAGATATCTTTTTAAGGCTCCTGCTATTGTGGAAAACATAACTTCTAAGAGTTCTGATAGTGGACGGAAGGGCAACTTTCTCAATATCCTGTCTTGATGAAAAGGCATGACTTCCTATAGCTTCTACTGGAAGATCATCAATATGGTCAGGTATTATCAGCTCTTTTGCACTACCTTCAAAGCCTGTAATTACTATATATTCGTGATTATCTTTTTTGTCTGTTTCTTTTTCGTATAAAAACATATTTACCTGATCTCTATCAGCTGTGATTTACTTTATTTACAAGCTTGCCCAATAGGTTATAATGCACTTTCATGGCGCCCTTTGGACAAAATTCCTGACAGCAGAAGCACTTTATGCACTTGCTCCTGTCTATCTGCGGAAGGCCGTTTTTACCGCCTTCTACCATGGTTATAGCCTTAGCAGGGCAGGTTTCAAAGCACTTCTTGCAGCCTATACACTCATCCTTTTTAACAAGGGGCTTTGTAGTGAGGGCAATCTTAAGGGCAACCGATTCAATCTTGCCAAATATTCCTTTTCCCTCAAAGGTAATGCTCTGGTGAATGGTGGCTCTCTTAAAGTCGCTTATCTTAAGATCTGATAAAGCACTGCCTACAACTTCCACTTCGCTGATATCCTTGGGGCCAAGTTTTCTCTCACCTGCTGCCACCAAAGTTCCAACATCTGCATAGCCCATTCCTATAAGCTCAGCACATGCCATATCAAGAGCATAGGGCTTTTTGGAAGCAAGAACCGCGCCTATATGTCTCTTTTCTCCAGCAGTTGGACCGTTGCCCTCCATACCATCTATAGCATCTACCACGTAAAGAGCCGGTTTAAAAAACTCGTTTAAGTCCACCATGATGTTGGCAAAGGCCTTTTCCTCAGGAAATCTCATGTGATACTCAGGCTTGGTAGTCCCAGGAATAGTACCAAACATGTTCTTGACTGCACAGCTCATGCCCATCATGGCATGGGTCTTGAGCTTAGAAACATTTATAATTGCATCCACACTATCAAGCCAGCCTGTATAGATAAAAGTTTTTATGGACACAGCATCCATGAACTCTGCATTCTTAACTGAGAAATCCTGGTTAAGAGAGACCTTCACTCCTGATGGATCAAGCTCTTTTACCAGCTTTTCAAGACCGCAGGTCCTGTAAACTCCCTTAAGGAACCCTTCAGTATAGATTCCTCCCGGGCTGTCTCCTATTACGACTGTAGCTTTTCTCTCAAGTAGAAGTTCACAGAGCCTTCTAAGCACCATAGGGTGAGTAGTTGCTGACTTATCAGGATCCATGGCCGCCACGAGATTGGCCTTTATTCCAATCTTCATTCCAGGCTTAACAAAATCAAGGCCACCTATACTATCTAACACTTTATCCAAGGAGCTTTTCACAGCCTCAGCGTCGTAGGAGGGGCATTTTTCTATAGAAACTTTTTCGTACATATTTTATCCTTATCTCGTTTTTAATTATTCAAATGAATCTGCATTCTCACAGGCATAAAACCGCAAATTTTATGCAACACAAAAGGTGGCAACAGATGTTGTCACCTATTATTTGGACATTATAGTTATAGCCTTATTTATGACTTCTATAGAAGTCTCTTTAAAGGATCCGCCAAACTCTCCATCAAGAGTCCACTCAACCTCTTCCTCTGACTTTAAGCTGACCTTAGAGACCTGTTTGTAGGTGATGTATGGGTTATCCGGCTCTCTTACAGCAAGGGCTGCAAGAATAGCATTGAATTCTCCAAGATTCTTGGGCGCCCTGATAAGCAGTAGCTCCATCTGCCCATCGTCCTGCTTGATATCATCATCTGCAAAAAGTGTCATGCCTGCTACAGAGGCAGAGTTACTGACTGCGCCAAAGAGATAATCCCCTTCTTCCACGACTCCATCAGCCTCAATCTGCATATGGCAGCTATAGCCTATGTTCTGCGGAAGTTCAGCTATCGCGCTTATGACATAGGCTGCGTAGCCCAGAACATTTTTAAGATCCTGGTCAGTTGCGTAGCTTACCTTGGAGAAAGCACCAAAGGCTGCAACATAGTTAAAGTAGGAGTCATTCATTCTGCCAACATCATATTGGATTGGTTTGCCTGATACAGCTACTTCCAGAGCCTTTGAGCGTGCGCTTGGTATTCCAAGCCCCTTTGCAAAATCATTGGTGCTGCCTGATGGAATATAGGCAAGAAGTGGCTTTTTTTCAAGGTTCATCATTGCATTCATCGCGTGATTAAGTGTTCCATCACCGCCACTACACAAAATAAGGTCTGCTTCTTCTCCATATTCTTCTACCAGAACTTCTGATGTCAGGTCTGTACCAGGAATTATCGGATATATAATAGGTTCATATCCTCTTTTTGCAAGGGTAGTCGATATTTCAAGAGTATCATTTCCTGCCTTCCCAACTCCTGATGTTTTATTTATCAAAACAAGAGCTTTCTTTCTCTTTTCCACAATTATCACTTCCTGTAATTATATTGATATCTGCTTAAATTCTCTTGTAAGTTCTGTAGGTATAGGTGAGATCGAAATAAACCTGCTCGTCGCTTTCGTCCACAAGCTCCCACTCTGGATCTTTGTCCAGATTAGGAAAATAGGAATCTGCCTCAAATTCCTTGTCTATGAAGGTTACGATTGCTGTGTCGCACTTATCAAGGAACTCCTCATATACGCTTGATCCGCCAATGATATACACCTCATCTGTATCAAGATCAGAAACAAGACTTAAAAGCTCTTCCTTGGAATGAGCTACAGCGGCGTTCTTGACTGTGTAGTCTTTTTTGGTTGAAAGGATAATGTTGTTACGACCTGGAAGGACTACTCTTTGCGGAAAAGTCTCAAGGGTCTTTCTGCCATAAACTATAGTTTTGCCGATTGTCTCATTTCTGAAATTCTTCTGATCTGCTGGTATGCTGACAAGGAGTTGTCCCTTGTTGCCGATTGCCCAGTTACTGTCTACTGCTACGATTGCTTTCATGTGGTCTCCTCTGTATTGTTACTTTTTCGCGATATACTGCGCAACATTGAATTTACTCAGTCCTTATATCGCTCAGATTGCTATTGGAATGTCTTTCAGCTGCTCACCAGCAACTTCGTAGTCCTCAAGGGATACATCATCGCGAGTGAACTTGTAGAAATCTTTTACATCAGGATTTAAGTGGAACTTAGGTGCTGGAAGAGGCTTGCGCTCTATGAGTTCCTTGATAAGCGGAACATGCCTGTCGTAAATATGCGCATCTGCAATAACATGCACAAGTTCTCCAACATTCATGTCACAGACCTGTGCGATCATATGAACAAGAACTGCATACTGCACAACATTCCAGTTATTGGCAGCCAGAACATCCTGAGATCTCTGATTTAAGATAGCATTAAGTGTAAGTCTGTCCTCGCCCTTTTTCTGAGTTACATTGTAGGTTACAGAATAAGCGCAAGGGTAAAGATGCATCTCATGAAGGTCAGAAAACACATAGGTATTTGTCATGATGCGGCGGCTAAATGGGTTGTTCTTAAGGTCATAAATAACCCTGTCCATCTGGTCAAACTCGCCCTCTTTGTAGATGCTCTTTTGACCAATCTGATAACCGTAGGCCTTACCAATTGAGCCTGTCTCATCAGCCCATTCATCCCAGATGTGGCTGTTAAGGTCATTTATATTATTACTCTTTTTCTGATATATCCACAAAACCTCATCAGTAGCGCTCTTAAGAGCAGTCTTTCTAAGAGTCATGATAGGAAACTCCTTAGAAAGGTCATATCTGTTAACTACTCCAAATTTCTTTATTGTATAGGCCGGTGTTCCGTCAGGCCAATGAGGTCTTACCTTTTCCCCCTCTGTTGATGTGCCGTTTTCAAGAATGTCCCTGCACATACCAATAAAAATATCATCTGCTCTACTCATCCCTTGCTCCTCCTGACTATTATTTTACGTAAACTTACTTGCTCTCTAATCAAGTATGCTCTATGTATTTTCTTATTTACTCCATTTATCGCACAGTGCGATTATCTGATCTGCAAATTTGGCCTTGTCCTTGTTGGTCATGCCCTCACTCCTTGCTATGATACCCATAAGTCTGGCACCTGCTGCCTTGAGTCTTGCATAAACATCAGAAACAAGCGTGGCCTCTTTCTTTTTAACAGGTATTGGCAGTCCTTCTTTTACAATCTGACCAGATATCAGGTCAAACTCAGTTCCGCTGTAAGGCGCATAGGTATCGAATCCATATTCATCCCTAAGGCACTTGGCAAAAGAGTTGCAAACGCTGTCTTCTCCATGTACAATGAAAACTTTTTTAGGTCTCTTTTTATCAAAACCATTTATCCACTCGATAAGGCCGTTCTTGTCAGCGTGGCCAGAGAGTCCCTCCATCTTGCAAATGTCGGCCTTAATATCTATTGTCTCACCAAAGAGCTTTATCTGCTCCGCGCCGTCTATGATTGCTCTACCAGTGGTTCCTATTGACTGATAACCAACAAAGAGTATTGTGCATTCCTCTCTCCAGAGATTGTGCTTGAGGTGGTGCCTGATACGGCCGGCCTCGCACATTCCGGAAGCTGAAATTATAACCTTGGGCTCTGGATCTTCATTTATAGCCCTTGACTCCTCAGTTGTGATAGCAAGGTTAAGTCCTGGGAAGGTAATGGGATTTATCCTCTTTTTTACAAGTTCCATTGCCTCTTCGTCATAGCACTCATACTGGTTATCTTCAAAGATTTCTGTAGCTTCCACAGCAAGCGGGCTATCCACGAATACAGGGAAGTTAGGGTTAGATTTTACCAGGCCATCCTTTTTTATCTTCCTGATAAAATACAGCATTTCCTGAGTTCTTCCCACCGCAAAAGAAGGAATGACAACATTGCCGCCTCTTTTAAAGGTTCTATCAAGTATATCTGCCAGATCTCTTACGTAGTCTGGTCTCTCAGTCTCATGAAGTCTGTCGCCATAGGTAGACTCCATGATGCAGTAGTCTGCCTCAGAAGTCTTCTGCGGGTCTCTTATAAGTGGCTGGCGCTTATTGCCAATATCTCCGGAAAAGACAAGCTTCTTCGTGACATTTTTTTCTGTTAGCCATACCTCTATGCTGGCAGAGCCCAAAAGATGCCCTATATCTGTAAACCTGATCTTTACGCCCTCGCAGATATCTATCTCCTGGCCATATGCACATGGAACAAAGGCCTTGATTGTTTTTTCCGCATCTTCCATGGTATAAGCTGGCTCTATCTGTGAGATATCTCTTGTTCTCTTGGCCTTTCTGTTGCGCCACTCAGCTTCCTGCATCTGAATATGGGCACAGTCACGGAGCATGATGTTACAAAGATCTACCGTAGCCTCTGTAGCATAAATCTTGCCCCGAAAGCCCTTGGCATACAAAAGCGGAAGATTTCCCGAGTGATCCACATGTGCATGAGTTAGAAAAACATAGTCGATCTCCGGAGCTGAAACAGGCAGCGGAACGTTTTCAAAATAGTCCTTGCCCTGCTCCATTCCATAATCCACAAGAATATTTTTACCACAGGCTTCCAGAAAATGACAGCTACCTGTCACTTCGTGATCAGCACCTACAAAGATAAGCTTCATATGTTCAATCTCTCCTATAAATCACTGAATTCCTGCCGCTAATAATATAATTCTTACCAGCAAAGCAATGATCCAGGCTACTGCGCACTGCCATATAACAACGAAAAATGCCCATTTTCTGCCAAGTTCTCTTTTAACTGCTGCGATTGCTGCAACGCATGGTGTGTACAAAAGGCTAAATACCAGCATTGTAATGGCCGCGCCTGTTGAAAGAGCCGCTTCTACGCCTTCACTAAAGAGAACTTCCATAACAGATACAACGCTCTCCTTGGCTATAAATCCACTTATAAGGGAAGTGCATATTCTCCAGTCCCCAAGGCCAAGTGGAACAAAAACAGGGACAAAGACTCCTGCTATAAGTGACAAAAGACTGCTCTGAGAATCTGTTACCAGATTGAAATGAAGATCAAAGTGGCTAAGGAACCATACAACAATGGTTGCAATGAATATTACTGAAAAGGCTCTCTGTATGAAGTCCTTGGATTTCTCCCATAATAGCTGCAATACATTTCTGGGACTTGGAAGTCTGTAGTTTGGAAGTTCCATTACAAATGGAACAGGCTCTCCCTTAAATATTGTCTTTTTGGCAACAAAGGCAACTAGTATGCCCACTACGATGCCCCATATATAAAGAGCTGTTATAACTAGTCCACCCTTTCCCGGGAAGAAGGCATTTACAAAAAAGGCGTAGATTGGAAGCTTGGCTGTGCAACTCATAAACGGCGTCAGCATTATAGTCATCTTCCTGTCTCTTTCACTAGGCAGGGTCCTTGTGGACATTACCGCAGGAACTGTGCATCCAAAGCCAATAAGAAGCGGCACAATGCTGCGCCCTGAAAGGCCGATTCTCCTGAGCAGCTTGTCCATTACAAAAGCTACTCTTGCAATGTATCCACTATCTTCCATAAGGGACAAGAACAGGAACAATATGATAATAATAGGGAGGAAACTAAGAACACTTCCTACTCCTTCAAATATTCCGTCTATGATAAGTCCCTGCAATACCTGGTTGACATTCCCGGCTATAAGAGCTTCTTCCACAAGAGTCTTAAGCGCATCAATTCCTGTTTCCAAAAGTCCCTGTAGAAAGGCACCTATCACATTAAAGGTCAGTAAAAAGACAAGTCCCATTATCAGGATAAATACAGGAATAGCTGTATATTTACCAGTAAGAACCTTATCGATCTTGTTACTTCTTATCTGCTCCTTGCTCTCTTTGGGCTTGGTCACGCACTGATGGCTGACCTTCTTGATATACTCAAAGCGCATTTCTGCTATAGCAGCACTTCTGTCAAGGCCGCGCTCTTTTTCCATATTGCTGACAATTCGTTCAATGGCTTCCTTCTCACTGTCATCAAGGCCTAGCTTTTCAATTATAAGTGCATCTCCCTCTACAACCTTACTGGCAGTAAAGCGAAGGGGAAGTCCGGCTCTTTTAGCATTGTCATCTATAAGATTCATGACTGCATGAAGGCATTTGTGGACAATACCTCCATTGTCATCCTTGGAGCAAAAGTCCTGCTCAAGGGGTTTCTCCTGATATTTAGCTATATGAAGTGCATGGGCTATAAGCTCGTCAACGCCCTGATTCTTGGCAGCTGCAATGGGGACAACAGGAGTTCCCAGCATTTCTTCCATCTGATTTATGTCTACAGCGCCGTCATTGCCTGTGAGCTCATCCATCATATTAAGAGCAACTACTGTTGGAACATCCATTTCCAGAAGCTGCATAGTAAGGTACAGATTTCTTTCCACATTGGTGGCATCTACAATGTTAATGATAGCTGTTGGTTTTTCCTCAAGCACATGATTACGGGATACAATCTCTTCACTGGTATAAGGTGACATGGAATATATACCTGGAAGGTCCGTAATTAGTGTATTCTTGTACCCTCTTATCTCGCCGTCCTTGCGGTCAACTGTTACTCCTGGAAAATTACCTACATGCTGCTTGGAACCTGTGAGCTGGTTAAAAAGAGTTGTCTTTCCGCTGTTCTGATTACCAACCAGGGCGAAGGTAAGTGTGGTGCCCTCTGGAAGAGGATTTCCGCTGCCCTTTGGATGATAAATACCAGTTTCACCCAGTCCTGGATGAACAGTTTTCTTTTTATCTGAAGCTGCATGAGATTCCGGATTTATAGATACCTTGGGCTTTGTATATTCCGGAATTTTCTCAATTTCAATTTCCTGAGCCTCAGCAAGACGCAGAGTCAATCTGTATCCGTGTATCTCAATTTCTATCGGGTCACCCATAGGAGCATACTTGATCACAGCTAGTTCAGCCCCTGGTATTACACCCATATCCAAAAAATGTTGGCGAAGAGCTCCTTCCCCGCCAACCTTTATTATTCTGGCTTTCTCGCCTACTTTTAGTTCTCTGAGAGTCACAATAAAAATCTCCTTAAGATAAATCTACCTAAATATATACTAACCCATTTATGCACAAATTGAAAGTTACCCCCTTTAGTCCATGCTCAATGAGCAAGGTTGCCTTATCAGCTCATTTTTGTTAGAATAAAGGTTACCTATTGATTAAATTGCTGAACTATGCGATTTCATAGGTGATTTTTTTGTTTATAGTAAGGAGAAAACAATGTTTATAAAAGCATATGGAAAAAAAGTTCTTGCTGCTATCCTTTGCACTTCAATGATTGCTTCTGTAGCAGCATGTGGTCCTAATGAGGCAGGTTCTGACGACACAACAGCATCTGTATCCTTTGAGCCAATCACAGAAAATGTTGATAACACTGAATCATCTTCATCAGAGGCAGCTTCTGTCGAAGATGCAACATCCAACGAGCCTTATGTTCTCCCTGAGGGAATGTATTTCAGCGAACTTACAGGTGAGCCTATCAGCGAAGATATCAAGGACCAGCGTCCTATCGCAGCTATGGTTGATAATGAAATAACTGCTCTTCCACACTACGGAACAAGTGAAGCTGATGTTGTATATGAGCTTATGAACAGTACAGCCAATGACCGTATAACAAGACTTATGGTCGTTGTTAAGGATTGGGGCAACATTGAGCAGCTTGGCAGTATCAGAAGTACTCGTCCAACAAACATCATTCTTGCTTCAGAGTGGAATGCAATCCTTTGCCACGACGGAGGCCCTTATCACAATGATGCATATTTTGCCCAGCCTTATGGTAAGGATCATATCTCTGGATACTTCTCAAGAGTAAACAACGGTAAGGCAAGAGAGTTTACAGAGTATATTCTTCCAGGTGATCTTGAGACTGACCTTGAGAAGTTCAATATCTCAGCCACATACACAGAACTTGCTAACGAAGGCAGCCACTTTAACTTCGTTCCTTATGGCACAGAGCTTACACTTAGTGAGAAATATTCCAACACATATCCAGCAGGACTTATCTCACTTCCTTTCAAGCACAACCAGTCACAGCTCGCATATAACTCTGACACCAAGGAATATGAGTATTACGAGTACGGTGACAGACATGAAGATGCTGAGGACGGCGCTCCTCTTAGTTTCAAGAACGTTATCCTTCAGAAATGCAGCTTCAATCAGCTTGATGATAATGGTTACCTTATTTACAACTGTGTAAACCCTGGAGAGATCGGTTGGTACATCACTAACGGCGAAGCCAAGATCATTTCTTGGTCCAAGACAAGTGAGACAGGCGTTACCAAGTATTTTGATGAGAGCGGTAACGAGATTGAAATCAACACAGGAAAGACTTATATCAGCCTTATTCCAGCTGATTCATGGGACAGCATTACATTACAGTAAACCTTTTTTTAAGATAGTGAGACTGCCATGGAAGACATAATGAACAGATTTAAGCGGATAAATGGAAATACCTTAAAGATTATTGCCTGCGTATCTATGCTTATAGATCACTTAACTGCAGGTATCATGCTTCCAGTTGTAAGAAACGGTCTTTATACCGGGTCTCTAACTATCGACCAGTTAAACATCATATATAGAGCCCTTAGAGGAGTTGGCAGAACAGCTTTTCCTATTTTCTGCTTTCTTTTGATTGAAGGTTTCACACATACTAGAAGCAAGCTAAGATACGCCCTTAGCTTGCTTCTTTTTGGTATTATTTCCGAGGCTCCTTTTGATCTTTTGTTCTTTGCAAGAGAAGATGTATTCAACATAAATATTCTGGATGCACTAAGGGCCAATAATTACCTTTTACGCGACCAGTGTAATGTCTATTTCACTCTTCTTATTGGTCTTCTGGTGATATGGACAATTGATACAGCCCTTGATAAGATTCGCTTCAAAGAGGCCGAGATAATGATTCCTATCTCATGGATCATTGCCATAGCAATAACAGGGCTTGGATGTCTTATAGCTTACAAGATAAACTCAGACTATGACATCTATGGTGTTACCCTTATAGTTATCTTCTACTACCTAAAGAAGCACGAATACATAAGGCTTCTCATAGGTTTCTTTTTCATTTCCCAGCTTGGCACAGAGTATTTCTCTTTCCCAGGCTTTATCCTCATGGCCCTCTATAACCACAAAAGAGGCCGCAATCTGGGTGCCTTAAAATACCTCTTCTACCTCTTCTACCCAGTCCACCTTCTAGCCATCTACATCTGCAGATGCCTCATCTACGGCTAACCAGGCACTCTGCCCCACCCACCACAGCACCATCCACCGCGACACCTTCCACCACAGCACCATCCACCGTACGCGGCATGGTAATCAGCGGCAGATATTTGCGATGTTCATAAAAGAGTTTTTTGTCGTAAGAAAGAGCTGGTGGATTTAGGAGCCTTCCAAAAGTGTCCCAAAATCCTGTTTACGAATTACCTGTCCGAAGCTCGATTCCAGAATCCCTGGTTTTGGCAAGAGATTTGATCTTACTCACGACAAAGAAGTTCACATTTTCTTAGATGCTCCCGCAGCCTTTCTTTTAAAGCGCATGCTGCAGCGTAAACTTGCAGGACGGATAGGCAAAATATAATAGGAAATGCCATAGCCCGCAAAGCGGGCGTTAACAAAAAATGCGAAATCAATCTTTCAAGTAAACTTGAAGAAGTTGATTTCGCATTTTTTTATGACGCAAGGCGTCAGATGGCATTTCCATATATAGTCTGTTTCCGTCCTGCTTCAGACAACGCTTCGCATGCGCGGGAAAGGCTGCTTTGGGAGCATTAGAAAATGGAACTTCTTTATAACGCTCGTAAGTATCAAATCCACCCGCCAAAAGGATTCTGGAACGAGCTGAGTTTAATTCGTAGGATTTTGGGGCATCTTTTGGAAGGCCTTAAATTCCAGCGAAAGAACCGACAAAAAATCTTTTTGAACGAGCAACCTCTACTGCCGCGTCCGGGAAGCCTCAGTGTATGAGAATGAGTTGAAGCCTTCTGTAATTTCTTAGACGTCCAGGATGATGGTTACGGGGCCGTCGTTTAGGGAGGCTACTTTCATGTCGGCGCCAAATTCGCCGGTTCCTACTTCGAAGCCTTTGTTTCTGCATTCTGAAACGACAAGTTCGTAAAGGGGCTTAGAAATCTCTGGCCTTGCAGCGTCGGTAAAGCCAGGTCTTCTGGAACTGCAGTCAGCATAGAGAGTAAATTGGCTGACTATCAGAAGTTTAGCTCCTGCATCCTTGGGATTGATGTTCATCTTGCCATTGTCATCTTCAAATACTCTAAGGCCACAAATCTTATCTGCTAGTTTTATTGCCTGCTCTTTCGTATCATCCTTGTGTACACCAAGTAGTACGAGAAACCCTTTATCGATGGCTGCTACTTCCTTTCCATCAATTGTCACTGATGCGGATAAAACTCTAGTTACTACTGCTCTCATTTCAATTCTCTCCATAATTTATTTATATTCAGACCCACTAGTCATAGTTTTATTCCACGACTTTTAGATAGCTGCTTACGCAGTACAAAGTCTGACCATTATATTCAACTCTTGACCAGCCATATTCAGCATTTATTCCAGTTCTAAGTGCAGTTTCGCCAGATGACAGGCTGGCAATTACCTGTGAGTCCTCATCTGTTACACTTGGTTTGTTTCGCAGATTTACTACATCCTTGGCTGTGACTGTTTCGCTACACTCAGTAAACTTTGTCTTAAAACCTGATGTTTCCTGAGGCTGCGACGCCACTTCCTGCTTGGGTGCGCTTAGGTCTGTTGTCAAAAAGCTGGATACAGCATAGTAGGTATTCCCTTCATAAACAACTCTGCTCCATCCACTTGAGCTTATGCCTGTTCTCTGAGCAGTCTGGCCATTTTCAAGAGTTACCATAACTGTGCTGTCACTTCCCTGGCTTGGTTTATTTCTAAGGTTGGTGCTACTTTTGGCAGTAACTGTTTCATCCACCGCCTCGAAGTTCATAAGAGCTTCAACATCGGCAGATACTGTTTCACGTTCAGATGTATCCTTGGCTTTTTCAGTTCCATTATATCCAAAATAGGCAACGTTGATATCCACCTTACCATTAATTCCAGGAACATTGCCCTTACTCGTATATTGCCACATGGCACACTGCCCGTCATAGGAAGGTCCCTTTGCCAGATTTCCTGTATCCTGGCCATACCAGGCCATCCATATCTTGTACTTCTGCTGGATCTGGGTGGTATTCCACTTGGCGTTTCCTGCAAGTTCACTTTGGGAAGCGTAAAAAATAGGAGTGTACCCAGCATTGTATATGGCCTCCAAGAAGGTCATAGCTATATTACTTCTCTCATCCTGAGTCAGATTAACCTGTCTGCTTGCAGCATTTTCAAAACCTTCACAGTTATAGCCCACAGGATAAGTTATTGAATATTTAGCTATATAGCTTGTAACCCAGTTTGCTTCTTCCAGGGCCTCAGCACTACTTACAGCAGTTGAGAAAAAGTATGCTCCGACCTTTATTCCGTTTTTTTCTGCTTCCTGCATGTTGAATTTGGCATTTGAATCTGCCTTGATCTCTCCAGTCTTGGAGTCTCTATAGCCAACTCTTACCATGGCAAAATCAATACCACTTGCTGCAACCTGACTCCAATCTATTGTTCCCTGAAATCTGGAAACGTCTATTCCATTTGTGATATTGGAATTCTCTACCACATTACTGGCGCTTACAATCTGTGATATATCTACCTCGGCACCTGTATCTACTGAAACAGCTGCTTGAAGATCACCATCGATATCATCCATACTAGAAGCTGTCGCAGTATTATCTGTATCACCGCTACTAACTTCCTCACTACTATTCTCAGAAGACTTATCAATAGACAAAAGAGCTGTTCCTTCATCAGAAGATGCCTCCATGCTGATCTCTATCCCTGACTGTAATTTTTCAAATAAATTGGCGCCATCTTCTACCTGCTTACCTGGCTTATAAAGTAGTAGAACTATTATGCCTATTACCAGTATCAGCAGAAACACCACTCCGCCAATGATAATCGGGGTAACTCTTTCACTTTCCTTGAAGTCAAAACCATCGCTGTCAAAATCTTTTTTCATACATCTACCTCTTTATGTCATATTGTCCATGATGTTTGTGTTATAGTCATAAGAAAAGAGCATGCCAAACCGACATGCTCTTAAAATCACTCTTTATTCTTTCATAACACTTGCCACTGCTGCCTGAGCACTAATGATGTCAGTCTTGGATAATGTATAGTCCTGTATAAGCGCTGTTTCAAACGTTACACAACCTGGTTCAGCGCTCACTACCGCAACCTGCTTGTATCCCTTATCCTTGTCTCCTGTAAGTATATATACCTGCTCTCCTGGCTCAACGTCCATTTTCACATAGATATTGGCCTTAGTAGTCAGTATAGCCCTGTTACTGAATTTAAGTTCATAGGTACCTGGATAATAGGCATCCTGAGACTTGGTAACTGTTCCGCTGATCGGCAATACACCGCTTTCATCCATCACAGTTACTCTTTGTGTCATCCTGACACCATTCTCAGTGTAACCGCTTACATTTCCGCTATTACCACTTCCTCCAGCCGTATTACTCTCCTCCAAACCCAAAAAGGATTTAAGAGTATTCTCAGCAGTGTCATAAACATCTGCATCAACTTCCATCTCTGAGCTTGCCTGACTCTTGGAATATATCACAGTACCTGCAAATAAAGCACTAATACACAACACAGTAACAAGGAAAGATATCAACAACTTCCTTGCTTTTATCATAAAAAATCACCCTGTTATAATATGTTTTTCACAAAACCTACTCAAGTTTATCACACTTTGGACACAATTATCAATGTTTTTTTATTATTTTTTTATAGAAATTTTAGATTTTTATCTCTTCCATGTCTTAGGCTTCAATATGATGAATATTGGCAAAAGTTCTAGTCTTCCAGCCAGCATATCAAACATAAGAACAAGCTTTGAAAGATATGAAAACTCTGCATAATTGCCTGCAGGGCCTATCATACCAAGACCCGGTCCAATATTATTGAGTGTAGCAATTACAGAAGTCACTGTTGTATCAAAGTCAAAATTGTCCAGTGAAACAAGTAGTATTGATGTGATAAGCGTAATGACATAAATTCCAAGATAAGCAGTTACAGACTTGACTGTAGTGCCTTCAACAGAATGTCCGTCCATGTATACTCTCTTTACTGCCTTTGGATGAACTATATAATTAAGCTCATTTCTTGCATTTCTAATAATTATAAGTGCTCTCGAAAACTTAAATCCACCGCCGGTTGAACCTGCACAGGCACCAATCAGCATAAGTGTGACCAGAATAACCTTGGAGAGCATTGGCCACTGGTTAAAATCAAGAGTACCAAATCCGGTAGTTGTCATGATTGACACTACTGAAAACAGTGAATGATGGAAAGCCATGAATGAGTCATTAACAATGCCTGATCTATACACGTTAATAGCAACAATGCTTGAGGCCACAATTATAGTTCCAAGGTAATACTTAACTTCATCGATGGCAAAGGCTTCCTTGGGCTTTCTGTTAAGAAGAAAATAGTAAACAGTAAAGTTAATGCCGCAAAGAGCCATGAACACTATTATGATAGCCTGGCTCACAACGGAATAGCCCATCATTCCAGTATCGTGGATTGCAAAGCCGCCTGTTCCTACTGTGGAAAAAGAGATTGTCACGGCATCATATAAAGGCATGCCGGAAATAAGCAGGCATATGATCTCTGCAAATGTGATTCCAATATAAATGAGGTAAAGGATCTTAGCTGTATCTTTTACCTTGGGAACTATCTTACCTACAACAGGTCCTGGAGACTCTGCTCTCATAAGATGCATACTATAGCCATCTGCCATAGGGATAACAGCCAAAAGGAATACCAAAACTCCCATTCCACCAATCCAGTGAGTAAAAGTTCTCCAGAACTGTACACTGTATTCAATGTTATCCACTGTTGTGAGGATACTGCCTCCAGTTGTAGTAAATCCGGAAACAGTCTCGAACAATGCATCTATATAATTGGGGATAGTTCTTGTAATTACAAAGGGAAGGGCCCCCATCATACTCACCGCAATCCATGCAACAGCAGTGATTGCAAAGCCCTCTTTAGCATATATTACTTTGTTCTTGGGCTTTTTAAGGGAAAAAATAGTTCCTACAACAATTGACATCACTGCCAGCAGGAAAAATGTAAGTGCACTATCAAACTCACTGTGGATAAGTGCAACTATAAGAGGAAGCAGAAATAATGTCCCCATCACCCTTAAGAGCCTGAATAAAGTGTATCTAACCATCGAGTAATTCATTTATTATTTCTCCAAAATATCACTTATATCTTTTAATCCAGCCAGTGTAGTTACTACAATAACTGAGTCACCATCTCTTATAACGCTGTCTCCACTTGGAGATATGATATCTCCATTATGGTTGATGCAGGCAATCAGAATTCCCTTTTTAAGGTTAAGCTTTGAAAGAGGAACTCCAATAACAGGAGATCCGTTTCTAACAATAAATTCAAGAGCCTCTACTCTTTCATCATTGAGCTTGTAAAGAGCCTCGATATTGCTGTCCTTGGATGCTGTCATGCCTCGTACGAACTGCACAATTCGCTCAGCAGTAATATTCTTGGGATAAATAATACTTCCAATGTTAAGTGAACCAATGATATCACCATAATTAACTCTATGAACCTTAGTGATCAGCTTGGCCTTGGGGTTTATGCTCTTAACATACATTGAAAGCATGATATTTTCTTCATCAAGGTTAGTCAGTGAAACAAAAGACTCAACGCTTGTTACACCCTCTTCAAGGAGCATATCCTTGTCTGTTCCATCACCACAGATGATCAGTGCCTGTGGCAGAAGATCTGACAATTCCTTGCATCTTACAGGATCTTTTTCAAAAATGATAACCTTTATTCCTAGAGAAAGAAGGTTCTGCGCAAGGTAGAAAGCAGTTTCTCCACCTCCTATTATCATTGTTGAATGAACTTTGGCTGTTGGAAGCCCAAGCTTTTTAAAGAAATTGATAGTGTTTCTACTAGAAGCAAAAACTGTAACCTCATCACCAGCCTTGATAACAAAATTACCATCCGGGATAAATACTTCGTTACCTCTTGATACAACAGAAATAAGTACCTGCTTGCGAAGATCAGCAGGTATATCTTTAAGAGCCTTGCCACATAGTCTTGAATTCTCATCAACTATCATCTTCACAAGCTCAGCTCTTCCTCTGGCAAAGGTCTCAACCTTAGTAGCTGATGGAAATTTAAGGAGCCTTTCAGCCTCAGCAGCAGCGGCCTCTTCAGGGTTGATGACCATTGAAAGGCCAAGTTCCTCTTTAATAAAGTTGATTTCCTTTTTGTAGATTGGGTTACGAACTCTTGCGATAGTGTGACAGTTACCAGCCTTCTTAGCTATTAGGCAGCACAGGAGATTGAGTTCGTCTGAATCAGTAACAGCCACCATCAGATCTGCTGATTCAATTCCAGCATCCTTCATTATGGAATAGCTGGCACCATTACCCACGATGCCCATAACGTCGTAGTTATTAACTACATTCTGCAGAACACTACTTTTTTCCTCTATTACAGTTATATTATGTCCCTCTTTGCTGAGCTGCTGGGTAACTGCCTGACCCACATTACCACAGCCCACAATAAGAATATGCATAACAATCCTCCATCTATTACATATAAATCCACATTACATTATATTCGCAACAATTCTTTAAAGCAATAAGCCTTTTAAATCCCCGATATGTCTGCTAAGACAAGTTGATATTTGTTAACATTCAGTATATATGCGTATAATAGTTTTTTAAGATAAATTTATCCCAGTTTCATTGAATTTAAGCTACTCCAAATCTACAATTATCATGTAGCTAGGCATGTTCCAGCTATATTGTTTTTTAAGGAGATTATTATGAGAAACTTGTTACGCCAGTTGTTCCACGGACGGTATGGTTCGTATGGATCAGATAGACTGACTCGTTTTCTTCTACTTCTTGCAGTTATTCTGCTTTTGCTTTCTATAACTATAGCGCCTTTAGCTTTTTTATATTATGTAGCTTTTATCGACTTGATTCTTTGTTATTTGAGGCTCTTTTCCAAAAATATAACCAAGCGATATAGAGAAAACGAGATTTTTGTGAGATACACAGATAAGTTGCGTGATTTATTCAAAAAGAAGTGATGCCTATGCTGAAAAATCTTGTGGTATATGCCAGTGAAACTGGCAACACCCAAAAACTTGCAGAGGAAATCTTTAGTGTCCTTCCATCCTCTATGGGAGAAAAGGATATAGTAAATGTGCGCTCCTGGAACGGAAAATTAGATGCAGAGAATTATTTTGTAGGATTCTGGGCTAACAGAGGGTCTTGCAGTCTTGAGATCATAGATCTGCTCTCATCTCTTCAGCATAGAAATATTGCCTTATTTGGTACCTGTGGCATGGGAAAAACAGATAAATACTATGCTTCTCTAGAACAAAATGCCTGTGTATGGATATCTGACAGTAATAATTACCTTGGCTCATTTTTCTGTCAGGGTCAAATGCAGGACGTAATACGTGAAAAATATGAGTCCTACCGCGGACTAAAGAGTGACAGCAAGATTGATCTTATCCTAAGCTACTTCGATGAGTCCTTGAATCATCCAGACCGGACTGATATGCTAAAGGCCCACATGTTTATCGAAAACTGTATAAAGAAAATACAGTCACTAACTCTTGTCTGACCTTTTTGTGATGTCATCTTCTGCTAATATAGCCATTTCCATCGATTACAGCTGTTGATGACATTGAATTCATATATCCGATTATTCGCTGGGCTTCTCCTCCAGTTGCTTCTGTAACAGTGCAATCGCTTTGAATAGCAGGCACAAACTGAAGATTAACCGTGCCATCGCTGTGAAGGCTTGCGAGAACAAGGCAGCTATCAAGCGTCTTAGAATTAAACATGAAATTACCCAGACTATAGACTACAGGGACTCCGTTCACGTAGTCTATTTTTTGTAGCACATGTGGATGATTGCCAATTATAAGATTAGCTCCTGCATCAGCTATTTCAGCCGCCTGATCTCTTTGAAGATAATCTATTTCTGAAGTACTCTCAGTTCCCCAGTGAATATAAACTATCACGTAGGCATTCTTTTTCCTTGCCTCTCTTATTCTCTCAAGAAGAAGGGTATCATCAAGACATCTGAACACTCCTGCAGAGGTTGCTGTAGCCTCCTTGGTATCTGGATTAGACAGTCTTTCTATCTGAGTTGCGCATATTATAGCAATCTTCATACCAGACTCAGTAACATAGTATACAGTATGAGACGCCTCATCTATATTGTGCCCCGCACCAGCATATTCTACGCCGACAGAATCAAGTGCACTCATAGTATCAATAAGAGCCTGTTGTCCATAATCATAGGCGTGGTTATTGGCAAGTCCTACTATATCAACCCCCATAGTATTCAAAATTGCAGCTGAATCCGGTCTTGCTCTAAAAGTAAAAGTTTTTCCCTCGCAAGGAGACCCGCCATAGGAATATGGAAACTCATTGTTCACCATCATGATATCTGCATTTTTCATCTTATCAAGAAGGCTGTCTCCTATAACTCCAACTGCAGAATTACCATGCCTCTTAAAGGCATTACCAGCCGCATAATTATCATCAAATAAAATATCTCCGGCAAACCCTATTGTTACCACATTATCATCTAGAGTCTGGATAATATGAGTGTAGTCCTTATCTTCCTCAGGAATTTCCGGAATTGCCTTCTCTCCTCCAACTCCCTCCTCAGGCTCTTTTTCAGCATCATTCCCTGCAATATAAAACTTGTCAGCCTCTGGAATAGTTTCCCACTGTGGTGATAAGGAATTAACTTTTTCTGTGTTTTTTGTAGGTTTTCCACCAAGTAGTCCCTTTCTATCTGCAATTATGCATAGTATCAGAACTCCACTCCCAAGAACGACAAATAAGGTAACCAAAAAAACTCTGATCGCCTTACTGACAATTGAGTTATCAATTTTCTCTATTCTATTATTCTTATTATTCCAGTTACTACTTCCCCTGCTCATACTCATACCAAGAAAATAAATATAATGCCCCTATCAATTACTCATTTCAATAAACTCATTGACCTGCAATAAACAATTACTAAGGCCAAATAATAATCATCAGCTCTAGATTAAATACTCATATCCACAAGTATAGCACAACATATGCGCATTATTAACCATGAAACCACAATATATTTACCATCAATAGTTTAGTATCTACCAAAATCAAATGTCTGCCTTTTACAAGTAAGTAACTTGTATAACGCTAAAGTTTCGGTTTTTCGCATCGCGAAGCGATGATTCTGCTGCACTGGATCTGCTGGCCAAGGTAGCTAAGTGCATATTCGAGGCGATTTTAGTTCTATGGAGACGAGACAATGCCCATGCATTGGCTCGTCGGAATGTTCAGAACTACGAGCATCGAAATGCGCTTAGTAACTTGGCTGGCAGATCCATGCGCAGTAGAATCCCCCCGGAAGTGTAAAAAAAGACCATCACTTTCGTGATGGTCTTGTAAGCTCTAGATATAATTAATACTTGTTAGATACAACCTTAACACCAGGGCCCATTGTTGTAGCAAGAGTGATGCTCTTGAGGTACTGACCCTTAACAGATGCTGGTCTAGCCTTTGTGATAGCATCCATAAGAGCGTTGAAGTTCTGCTCAAGCTGCTCCTCTGAGAATGAAGCCTTTCCAACTGGAACGTGAATGATGTTAGCCTTGTCAAGTCTGTACTCAATCTTACCAGCCTTGATATCAGCGATAGCCTTTGTAACATCCATAGTTACTGTACCAGCCTTAGGGTTTGGCATAAGACCCTTAGGTCCAAGTACCTTACCAAGACGTCCTACAACACCCATCATATCAGGTGTAGCAACTACAACGTCGAAATCAAGCCATCCATCGTTCTGGATCTTAGGAATAAGCTCCTCGCCACCAACATAATCTGCGCCTGCTGCCTGAGCCTCGTCAAGCTTTGTTCCCTTAGCGAATACAAGAACCTTAACAGTCTTACCTGTTCCGTTAGGAAGAACAACAGCGCCTCTGATCTGCTGATCAGCGTGACGTGAATCACAACCAGTTCTGATGTGTAATTCTACTGTCTCATCAAATTTTGCAGTAGCTGACTTCTTAACAAGAGCGATAGCTTCTGCAGCTTCATACTGCTGAGTCTTATCAATAAGCTTAGCAGCTTCTACGTATTTCTTTCCGTGTTTCATCTCTCATCCTCCATCAGTCTTCTACTACGATACCCATACTACGTGCTGTACCAGCGATCATGCTCATAGCACCTTCGATGTCAACAGCGTTAAGGTCTGGCATCTTTGTCTCTGCAATCTTTCTAATCTCTTCCTTAGAAATAGTTGCAACCTTAGTCTTGTTAGGAACTCCTGATCCCTTCTGGATCTTAGCTGCCTTCTTAAGAAGAACTGCTGCTGGTGGAGTCTTTGTGATGAATGTGAAACTTCTGTCTGCATAAACAGTGATAACAACAGGGATGATAACGTCACCCTTATCTGCTGTCTGAGCGTTGAACTGCTTTGTGAATTCAACGATGTTTACACCATGCTGACCAAGTGCTGGTCCAACTGGTGGTGCTGGTGTTGCTTTACCAGCCTGGATCTGTAACTTAATATATCCTTCGACTTTCTTTGCCATTATGGCACCTCCTGAAAATATGTGGTCGGCGCAATTATCCAAAAAGAGTTGCTCCCGTGGTTCGGACTAGCGGATTCGCTGCGACTTACGTCTAGCTCATCCGAGTCCTATCACAGGGGCAATTCCTATATCGCGCGAAATACGCGCGATTGGAATTGCTCCCACTCAGCGGTTACATGTCTGCCGAAGCAGACTATATATTCAAGTGCTCACGCACTTAAATAACAAAATTATGAATCGATCTTACGAACTTCAGCAAAGGAAATCTCTACTGGAGTCTCACGGCCAAACAGATCTACATTGATAGTAGCAGTCTGCTTACCAAAATCCATTCTCTGTACAACGCCTGCTGTATCCTTCCAAACGCCAGCAATAACTGCAATCTCATCACCAACGCCAAAGTTAACAGAAATTGTATCAGTCTTAATACCGAGAGGTTTGATCTCTGCATCTGTAAGAGGAACAGGCTTACTTCCCGGTCCAACGAAACCAGTAACACCACGTGTGTTACGAACAACATACCAAGTCTCGTCATTCATATCCATGTTAACAAGGACATAACCAGGGAACATTTTTCTCTGGACGTTCTTGCGGGCACCGTTCTTGACCTCAACAACATCCTGAAGTGGAACTCTTACCTCAAAAATCTGATTTTCAAGGTGTCTGTTCTCGATGGTCTTCTCAAGAGTTGCCTTAACCTTGTTCTCATAACCTGAATATGTGTGAACAACATACCAATGAGCATTCTCACTAGCAGATGACTCTTCTACGCCTGCTTCCTGTTCTACAGAAGCATCTGATAATACCTCTTCAGATACTGTGTCTTCAGAATTCTCAGACACCTGTCCAAGATCCTTTTCCATTTCTTCTGACATATTATCTCCTTCTCAAATGTAACTATGTGTCCTACTCAAAATATAGAAGTAATAACATTCACTCCATACTCAAACACAATGTCAAGTAACGCAATAAGCGCACAACAAACAGCTGAAACAACGACTACTGCAGTTGTCTGCTTAACAATATCGTCTCTTGTAGGCCAAATAATCTTACCAAACTCTGCCTTAACCCCAGCAAAAAAGCCAGAAATCTTAGAGAATACACCATCCTCTTTGTTCTTGCTCTTCTTGGCAGAAGACTTCTTTTCAGAAGTTTCGGAACTATTCTGTACTGCCTTAGTCTCTTCCATACCCTTGTAAACCTCCTAGAAAAATAGGGAAATAAAATAAGAAATTACTTTGTTTCCTTATGTAATGTATGCTTCTTGCAGAATGGGCAATACTTCTTCATCTCAACACGATCTGGATGTGTCTTCTTATCCTTAGTTGTGTCGTAGTTACGATTCTTGCAATCTGTGCATGCCAGTGTAATTCTTGTACGCATTATCTCACCTCCGGGCGTTTTAATCTACTATACTTCGCGCCACAAAACATTATTTTTTTGCATAAAAAAAAGACGTAAATCTTATGTCGCTTGTCTACTATAACATAGTCTCTTTGTCTCGTCAACGTTTTTTCAATCATAATTATAATATTTTTATTAAATCGTGCATTTTTAATGATTATTTCATTGACATTTCGATTGTATTATGTAGAATAAAGATAACTAAACGTGGCTAAATGTGCCCTCGTGCGACAGATGTCAATGGAATGGCAGAAGATCCAACTCGTACGTATCATGGAAGAAAGGAGGGGCATTATGGCAGGCATCTCTTTAAATGGTGCTTATAACCATTTCATACAGGATTATGTATCCAAAGATGTTACACATGCTGATACTCATCGTAAAGAAGAGCTTCGGGATGTGTATAAATCAATTGCAAAACTCAATAAAAATTCCCCTCTATATCTTTTGACTGATGACGATAAATCGCGCAATGACGCTATAGATATCAAGGAAAGAGCAAGACAGTTACAGGGAAATATCATAGGACTGAACAATCAGGAGGATAAATCTTCGCTAGATCACTCTTCTGGTTTTACTACTGATGAGGAAAAAGTAACTGCTTCTTATATAGGAAAGAACCCCGAAGAAGATGTTGGCAATATTGGTTTTGATATCAGTGTTTCATCTCTTGCTTCAGCCCAGGTAAACACAGGACGTTTCCTTCCAAAGGACAGTACCGGACTAACAGCTGATAATTACGCTTTTGATGTTCGTATCAACAAACAGGAATTTGAATTCCAGTTTAGTATATATCAGAATGATCGAAATATTGACATTCAGGATAAGATAGCAAAGCTTGTAAACAAGGCCAACATCGGACTGACAGCAGACATCATCGAAGATAACCAGGGAAGAAGTGCTCTTACAATATCTTCAACAAGAACAGGCCTCAAGGCTGGAGAGGCAAGTCAGTTTGAAGTATTTGAATCCTCAAGCGGACTTCAGACCGGATCTGTTTCTTATCTTGGACTTGACCAGATTTCTGCTCCTGCATCAAATGCTCACTTTGCATTAAATGGCGAAGAAAAAGCTTCCGTATCTAACAGATTTACTGTAGGTGGCAAGTTTGAATTGCAGCTAAAGTCCACAACAACTGAAGACGAAACTATCTCTGTCGGTGTCAAAAAAGATAATGAAGCTCTTAAAGAACACATTGCTTCTCTTATAAAGAACTATAACGACTTTGTAACTGATGCTTCCGGAGAAAAGAATCCTAAGTTTAAGAGCGACAAATTAAAATCTGAAATAGTTGGCATTGCCAAGCAGCATATGACCAACATGGAGGATACGGGTATCAGATTAGAAGGAAACGGTACTCTTTCTATTGACGACGAGCTTCTGACCCAGGCAATATCAGGAGCAGAGAGCAATGAATCACTTGCCCCTGTCAAGAAATTTGCCGGTGCACTTCTTGATAAGGCAAAAGATATATCTGTAGATCCTATGAAATATGTAGACAGACCAGTTGTTAATTACAAGAATCCTGATAATAAGGACTTCAACTCTCCTTATATAACTAGTGAATATTCAGGAATGATGTTCAATAACTACTGCTAAAAACCCTGACCCACATTATTAACGAATAGTGCGCCTCAGGGAAAGGGCCGTAGCACTGCAGGGCTATGGTTTGATATTATAAAAGCCACTGAAAGTTAGTGGCAAAAGAGCGGCAGGCCAAGAAGGCTCGCCGCTCTTTTCATTTTCATTTTCATTTTCATTTTATGTTCTATCAGGCATTACACTCTTTTACCATATCAAGAGCTGCTCTTATAACCTGATCCATATTGTAATACTTGTACTGGCCAAGTCTTCCACCAAAGAGAATATTCGGGAACTCTTTTGCCAGGTCCTTGTATTCCTGGTAAAGTTTATTGTTCTTGTCATCGTTCATAGGATAATACGGCTCATCGCCATGCTTCCAGTTAGCAGGGTATTCTCTTGTGATGATTGTTCCCTTGCCCTGGCCATATTCAAAATGCTTGTGCTCGATAATTCTTGTATAAGGTACTTCTCTTTCTGTGTAATTAACTACTGCGTTACCCTGATAGTTATCCACATCCGGAAGTTCCTCGACTTCAAACCTCAGAGACCTGTACTCCAAAGTTCCAAGCTTGTAACCAAAGAACTCATCGATCATTCCAGTAAAGAGGATCTTATCAAAGGTATCTCCGTTTACTGATTCAAAAGGCTGGGCTGGAACATTACCACTCATCTTTACAAAGTCATAATAGTCAACGCCGGTTTCAACCTTGATGCTGCCTGAAACGAAAGGAAGCTCTCCATCTTTTTCTATCAGAAGAAGTTTCTCTATCATCTTGGTGTAGCCGCCCATTGGTATACCCTGATATCTATCATTAAAATAATTGTTATCATAGATAAATCTCATAGGAAGACGCTTAATGATAAAGGCAGGAAGTTCACTGCAATCTCTTCCCCACTGCTTCTCAGTGTATCCCTTTACAAGCTTCTCGTAGATATCACGTCCAGCCAGTGAAAGAGCCTGTTCCTCAAGGTTATCTGCAGAAAACTCTGTAGTCCCCTTCTCGCTGTTAATACGCTGAATTTCCTTGTCGGCCTGCTCTTTTATTATTTCTTTAGCTTCCTGGGGAGTTCTGATACCCCACATCTTACTGAAGGTGTTCATATTGAAAGGAAGGTTGTATAGTTCATCCTTGTATACAGCAACAGGAGAGTTTATGTAATTGTTAAACTCTGCAAATCTACATGCGTACTCCCAAACCTCCTTGTCAGATGTATGGAAGATATGTGCACCATACTTGTGAACATTGATGCCCATCTTATTCTCAGTATAAATATTACCTGCTACATTTTCTCTTTTATCAATTACCAGAACATTCTTGCCTGAAACTGCCATTTCATGGGCAAATACTGCTCCAAAAAGTCCCGCTCCAACAACCAGGTAATCGTATTTCATATTTGTTCTCCTTGTAACCATTATCTTTATGCGCATAGCACATTTGCTATTATAGCATAGAAAAAGAGATGTGGAAAAACCACATCTCTTTCTAATCATTACAATTTAAAAACTAATTAGTTGTTCTCTTCTGCCTGGTACTTGTCAAGCTGTGAGAAGTCACCCATCATATCAAGGATCTTCTTACGTCCAGCCTTGTTAAGCTTAACGTACTGAGACATTACTCTGTTCTCTACAATCTTCTTGCCAAGTTCTGAGCCCTGCTCAAGTGTTGAGAAATCAACTGGGTTAAGGTTAAGACGATCGCACATCTTGATTACTGTGCCGTAAGCCATTCCCTCGATTCCTCTATCAAGTGCTGTTACAAGTGTGCTGTATGGTATAGACATATCTATTGCGAACTGTCTGACACTCTTATACTGCTGTAAGATTTCCTTCTTTAAAATCTCTGCCTTTGTCATGGCGCTACCTCCTAAATCTTTATGGAATTTCTTTCCTTTTGCACACATTAGTCTACCACATAGACGATTTTTCGTCATTCACTTTTTAGGGGAATTTTCCAATAAAAATTTATCAAGATTGCCTACTCATTTTTGGCATTTTAACGAAAATGTAAGAGAGCACAAGAATTTACGAAAGTGTTCACACTTTTTTCACAATTCATTGTTACAATAAAAGACTTTATACCGTAAATGACGCTTTAACGAACATTAATTTTCGCTACAATTTATAAAATCATATACGAAAAAACAAACAGTACCTTCGTACTGTTTGTAAAAACCCATGTTATCACATGTTATGAGCACCCACTCTATTAGTCAAAAATGACAAAACCTCGTTGTAGATATCTTTCGGAATACTATACACTTTATGGACATTTCCTACACATTGGATATCTAATGAGCCCATTTTCTTTTTTATTGCAACAACATCTGAATATTTAACAACTTCTTTGTTAAAATCCTTTTCACAGCTAAACTCACATCTCTCAGCATAGATGCGAAGTATTCCCTCCTTAAAGCCCGATGTTGCATTTATCTCGTACTCAGGTTCATCCTCTCCAAGAAGAATATCCAGCCCTTTTTCTCCTTGATTAGTCACCATAGTAGGTTTGGCTATAATAGCATTTGCAAAGGTCATGGCATATTGCTTATCATCCACTTCAGAAACCACGGTTTCTATAAGTCCGCTAAGCGAGTTGTAGTACGCTCTTATAGAATAGTTATTTGTTACCAGCACATGAATAGTCTTATTTCTGATCTTATGCCTGAACTTCATTGTGTGGAAACCAGCCCTCACAGTAATATATATATTTTCACCAGGCTGTATCTCGTAAAGAGTTGTATCATCCAAAAAGAGCATAATAACTCCGCCGGCAAGATTTCTCTGACCAGTACAGGTTATTTCTATCATAAAATCCTTATCATCCTCAAAAAGTTTCCCTCCACAAAAGGGGCAGAAATTAATCTTATTGCTGATATTATCTGGAAGTATATGATTACATTTTGGACAATTCATGCTCATTCTCCCTGAAACTTACGTCTAATACAATGATAACACAATTTCGATAATTGTATTATTAAGAAACTATAAAGGAAAAACGTCCTCATTTATAGAAACTCCGGAAGGCTTTAAAAATCTTCCTATCTGACCTTTACTGACAAAAGTCTTTTCAGCAATTACTACATCAAAGGAATGATCAGCCCAGGGAAGTCTTGTGGTATTAGCTTCTCCAAAGGCCGTGGCGTCAGCAATTCTGCCAGCAACAGCTGCAGCAAAAGAATTAGGGCATACCCCGGCTATATATACATCTGGTTCAATGCTCTTTATGTAAGAGGCATTTGCTCCCAGCCCGCAACTAAAGTCAAGTACTTTTAATATTCCTTTATTTAGCCTGCTAAGTCTTATCACTTCATCGCAGGCGCTTTGCCATGGAAGTGAAAAGCCCCAGATATCAAAGCCCCACTTTTCTTCAAACTTTTCTCTTCCGCGTTCCATAGCATCTGCATGGCCTTCAAATCCTCCGCCACCGTTATGATATATAAAACTGTTCTTGCAAATATATTGCTCATATCCAGCGCATGCAAGCCTTATTCCAAGGTCATCATCCTCGAAATATCCCGGAGAAAAAACTTCATCAAAAACTTTTCCCTCTATAGATACCGCATCTAGAGCATTCCCCCCCACAAGCAGTGCAAAGCCAGTAAGTCTGAAGGTCTTGATATAGGGATTTTTATACTCTATTTCTTTTGAAAGTGAATACTTACTGAAAGCTTCATAGGCAATATCAGGACCAACAGCCTTATGCCATGGCTTCCCGTCTTCGGCTTGAAGGGCTTTCAGAATAATTTCTTTTTCATTTTGAAGCTCCACACTATCAGTCACAAATCTCTCCAGATCTTTCTGGTCGATTTCCTGCAAGGAAGCGCTGTTGGAAAAAGAACTGACAGCTCCCACATTTCTGTTGTCATATAAGCCCATTCTGAGCCAGAAAAGCGCAAGGGGCGTAAGGATTGCATCATTATTTAAAAAGAAAATGTCGTTGTCCTTATCAGCTTTGTCTGCACCAATATTGCAGCCCTTTGGAAAGCCCAGATTTTCCGGGCTGAATATGATCTTGATAGGCAGTTTAAAACTTGTTGCCCCTGTTTCAAGTTCCTTTAGATAGTCAATAACTTCCTTCTCAGTGGATGAGTTATCCACAACTACCACTTCGGTAGTCGCAGATGGTGAATACTTTTCCACTGACTCAAGGCATTTTTTTATAATATCTTTGTCATTGTAACTTAGTACCATGACTGTCGTCCCCCTGACTCTAAGGCCAGGTGAGTTTTTCAGGCCATCAAAAGAGCTCCTGATCACATTTGCATCTTCCTCATTTGTGCAGTGATCAAGAGCCATTTCCATGCATAAATAGGCCCAATTCACGTTTATATTTGTGTAATACAGGCCAAGCATATAATAAATCTCATAATTAGTGTGGTCGTAGTTAAGACCCTTGTAGAGGGCTTTAAGCTCTGCTGTGCCATCGTTTAAGGCTTCCCAGATAGAAGCTTCTAATACGCAGAGTTTTGAAGCATCAGAAGGAAGCATTTCCTGGATGTGAAAGTACTCATCCTGAAATTCATAGAGGGCTTTTTGAATTTCTCCTTCTGTTATAAGCTCTGCCAGCTTCTCAAACACCTTCTCACCTCGTAATTACAATTATATAAATAATTATAATTCAAATACGAGTATTTAACTATACGTTATATTCTATATTAAATTGCCTATTTTTTGTTATTATTTATAGTCCGTATTCTCTTATACTATCCTGAAGAGTTCTGCAGGCTCTCCAACCGGTATCCCTGCATATCTTATCCACAGATGGTCTTAGAGATACAAAGGGCTCCGCTTTTTTCCCAAAACTAATAAGGCCATCTAAAGACTCATAAGTATGCTCATTGCCCGTCTTTTTTAAATCCTCTACAATTCTGGCAGCCTCCAATACGTAGTCCTTAAGAGGCTTAAAATTTCCATTTGCAAGGTTATAAGCTTCTCCAGCTCTGCCCTTTTCTCCAAGAGCTATAATAGCATCTGCGCAGTCTCCGGCATCCAGATAATCCCAGTACTGCTCACAAGATGAGAGACTTATCTTTTCCCCATTATATAATCTGCGGACAAGATCAGGGAACATGCGGCCCTCTGGCTCATATCTCCCTATAAGGCTAAATATCCTGCCCCAGATAAAATCTATGTTAAGAGCCATGGCCCTTGACTTTAAAAGGTAAAAAGCCGCCGCCTTACAGGATCCATACGCAGTAAATGGCTCAAGAGACACATCCTCTGTTATCAGCTCTGCATCCGACTTAATGCCATACTCAGCCTGAGAACCAATCCCCACAAAGCGAATATCTGGATTAATCCTTGCTGCAGAATCTATCGCCTTAAGCGCTCCATCCACATCTTTTAGTTGCGCATCAAAATCATCTCTTCCTCCGCCCCAGGCAAGGTGGAAAAAGACATCTGCCTTATCAGGAATATAGTCTGGGAGCCTGTCATACTCTTCCATTTCAAGAAACACTCTGACTAGCCTGTCTGGGCTTGTTCCGGAAAATCTGTCATTATGGGCAGCTGTAGGTTTTTTCCTGCCAACTGCGTATACTTTATATTCATTTTGTAAAAGGTGCTCTACGAGGTTTGCACCAGCAAACCCGAAAGCACCTGTAACTATGGCTATTTTCATATGCCCCGTTATTATCCTCTTACAGCCTCTTTGATAACTCTTGCCATATAATCAATCTTCTCATCGGAAAGACCTGGATATACGCCAATCCAGAAGCTGTTGTTCATGATGTAATCTGTAGTCTTAAGGTCTGATGCAACCCTGTATGCATCAGTATCCCTATACTCATCAAAACATGGATGCTTGATGATATTTCCACTAAAAAGAAGTCGTGTCTGGATATTGTGGTCTTCAAGAGCTCTTGTGATCCTGTTTCTTGTCACAGGCTCGCCCTTACTGTCTACAGCACCCTCTTTTACACTCATGATAAATCCAAACCAGGAAGGTCTGCTGCCCTCTGAAGCCTGTGGAAGTACAAGAACATCTGAAACTTCCTCAAGATCAGCATGAAGCCTCTCCCAGTTATGTCTTCTTGCATCAGCAAAGCCAAAGAGCTTATCAAGCTGTGCACATCCTACAGCAGCCTGCATATCTGTTGCCTTAAGGTTATAGCCAAGGTGGCTGTAAACATACTTGTGATCATATCCTAAAGGAAGCTGACCAAACTGTCCGTCAAATCTTCTGCCGCAGAAGTTATCCTTACCAGGAGGACATACGCAGTCTCTTCCCCAGTCTCTGTAGCTCTTTATAAGCTTATTAAGAAGTGCATTGTTAGTGTAAACGCATCCACCCTCTCCCATGGTGATATGGTGTGGTGGGTAGAAACTGGAAGTTCCAATATCACCCCAGGTTCCTGTGCATCTGGTCTCACCATCGATAGTATACTCAGAGCCAAGGCTATCGCAGTTATCCTCAACAAGCCAGAGATTGTGCTTGTTACAGAATTCTCTTACATTCTTAAGGTCAAAAGGATTTCCTAAAGTATGAGCTATCATAACAGCCTTAGTCTTGGGACTAAGAGCATTCTCAAGCTCAGTTACGTCTATGTTATATTCTGGAACTGTCACATCAAGAAATACCGGAATAGCACCGTACTGCATGATAGGAGCCACAGTAGTAGGGAATCCGCAGGCAACTGTGATCACCTCGTCCCCTCTTTTTATCTGTCTCTCACCAAGTTCTGGAGCGGTAAGTGCCATGAAGGCAATAAGATTAGCGGAAGAGCCGCTATTTACAAGGTTTGCAAACTTTACATGCAAAAGCTCGGCAAATCTCTTCTCGAATTCCTCTGTGTATCTTCCAGCTGTAAGCCAGAAATCAAGAGAAGAATCCACAAGATTAACTACTTCCTTTTCATCAAATACTCTTCCGGCATAGGAAATTCTATCACCCTCTTTAAAATCATTTTTATCAGTCTTTAAAAAGTTGTTGTAATACTCAGTTACCTTTTCTAATATTTCCTGTCTTGCAGCTTTTTCAGCTTCCATATTTTTGTTCATTTCAAATTACTTCTTTCTCTATACTTTAACTACTTATCAGATGCCTCTGATCATTATCCCAATACAAAATCTTGTCCCAATATATTTTTGCCTGATGGATACGATATCAGCCAAAATACTCTTCTATCTGCTGTTCCATGGCTTCTGAGCCCTTGCCTTCAAGGTATAGAACTGTCCATTCCACAGTCTTTTTGATAGCCATATCAATATCCCACTTAGGTGCCCACTTGAGCTTTGTCTTTATCTTGGAACAGTCAAGCTTAAGGTAATTGGCTTCATGAGGGCCTCCATCTGAGTGGATATCAATTCCAAGCGGTTTAAGTCCTGAAAGAGCACTTTCTGCCTCGCAGTTTCTAATATTCTCATTCCAGTTATTGGCAAAGAGACTTGCAATCTTCATTGCAGTTACAGCATCGCTCTCATTAGGGCCAACATTGTAATAGCCTGCCTTGCCATAATCCTCATACTGAGCCTTGCCTATCAAAAGATATGCTGACAGCGCCTCAAGTACGTGCTGGAAAGGTCTTGTAGAATCAGGGTTTCTGAGGATTATCTTTTCCCCGGATCTTGCTGCCCTTACGCAGTCAGGAACAATCCTGTCTCTGGCAAAATCTCCGCCGCCAATTACGTTACCTGCCCTTGCTGTAGAAACCGCGATTTTCTTGTCTCTGAAAAACGAATTAATATAAGAATGAGTAACCAGCTCAGAGCAGGACTTACTGTTAGAATAAGGGTCATAGCCGTCTAATTTCTCGTCCTCTCTATAGCCCCATTCCCACTCATTATTCTGGTAAACCTTATCAGTTGTCACATTGAGAAAAGATCTGACAGTGGAACTTGCCCTTACGCATTCACATATATTGACTGTTCCCATGACGTTGGTCTCATAGGTATATCTGGGGCTCTTATAACTGTCTCTTACAATAGGCTGCGCCGCGAGATGAAATACTATCTCAGGCTGTGCCTTATCAAAAAAGTCTCTTAGTTTCTCAAAGTCCCTTATGTCTCCTATGCATGAATGAATACTGCCATCCACTTTAGAAATATCATATAGATTCTCATTATCAGAGGGCTCTTTAAAGCCCTCTGCATAAATATCTTCATTAACTCCGGGCATGAGCGAATATCCATAAACCTCAGCTCCCGCCATGACCAGTATCTTGGTCAGCCAGCTCCCTTTAAAACCGGTGTGGCCTGTCACAAATACCCTCTTGCCCTTGTAAAAATCTAACATCAAACTCACATCTACTCCATATTTGCTACATCGGCAGCCTCTCTCTCATAATCAGCCGCCTGTTCTTCATTGCCTAGTTCCCTGTAGCATTTTGCTATAGCAAGCCTTGGAAGTTCCATACTCTTCTTGATATCAAGAATACTGCTGCACTCATAAGCTGCATTGAAATACCATACTATTGCTTCATCAAGGTCACGCTTGCCATAATAATAGTCTCCAAGTTCATAACACATCTCACTGGACATTTCAGTTATGGCATCCTTGAGGGTATATTTTAGCATTGACTCAGCATCTTTTTCAAGGACTGCTATATGAGCCAGAACACAACTGGCTTCCTTGATCTCATCGAGGCTCCTGTTATTATCAAGTGTGGCCTGAACAAAGAAATCCTTGGCCTGAATAAAGTCATCATCCTCTCCTGCCATGAAGAGTTCTCTTGCATACATGCCAAGAAGCCTTCTGGAAAACTTTCTGCCATCGTTTACTGCCTTTCTAAAAGCAGCAAGGTCTCTGCCTGCATGGTTCTCTTTTGGCTTGTGAATGATCTCAATATCACTGTCGCAGACTACTGGGTCTAAGGCCACCTGCTCGTGGATAGGATCAACCCACCTGAACTTTCTGATTCTCTTGTAGAGCTTGGGTCTTAGTTCCTTGTCAAAATTATATACAGTTCTAAAAGACAACTGATTGCTATAATACATCTGAACGATGTCAACATCAAGTTCAACGATATCTTCTTTTAATTTAAGGAACCTCTGCCTGTTCTCTTCATCCAGCTCCTCATCTGCATCTGCAGTGTAAATGTAGTCACAGCTCGCAAGAGAAAAAGAGTAATTTCTGGCGTCACTAAAGTCGCCGGTCCACTTAAAATTGTATACCTTGGCACCTCTTTCCTTGGCAATCTGAATAGTGTTGTCAGTGGAACCTGTGTCCACCACAATCATCTCATCAACGATTCCTTTTAGCGAATCAAGGCACTTGCCAAGGCAGCTCTCTTCGTTTTTAACTATCATGCACAAGCTGATCGTAGCCACAGTCACACCTCCAATACATTCCAGATTTCTGCGAGTATTTTCTGCTTTTACCCACAGGAAGTCACACATTAATGTTAACGTTTTACTGATAATTTTTCAAGAAAAACTATTATCCAGCCCAACCCCCACTCATGAGTTTTCGCTCATTCAGAAAGTTTTGGCATTGACTCCTCTCCCAGCCGCAGTACCGTATGTGAGCGATATTCATGAAAGTTTTTTTCGTCTGTGTAAGGAGGTGTATTTCATGAGGCTCCTGGAAGTGCATAAGAATTCTGCTTCGGTTCAACATGTCCGAGCGCCAAGGGGCAGCTTTTTACTCACGCCAGTTTCCGTAGTGCTCGTCACTGACAAATGCAGATTTTCTTAGATGTTTCCGCAGTTTTTCTTTTAATGCGCATGCTGCAGCTGAAACTTGCAGGACGGGAAGAAATACTACAATAGAAAATGCCATAGCCCGCAATGCGGGCGTATACAAGAAATGCGAAGTCAACTTCTTCAAGCAAGCTTGAAAGATTGATTTCGCATTTCTTTATGGCGCAAGCGCCAAATGGCATTTTCTTATTAAGATGACTAGCCCCGTCCTGCTTCAGACAACGCTTCGCATGCGCGTGAAAAACTGCTGTGGAAACATTAGAAAATCGCATTTGCCAGAAAAGACTCGCATAGGAAACTGGTCGCCTCGCAAGCGCTGCCCTGGCGCGAGTTTTGAACCGTAGAATTCTTATGCATCTTCCAGGAGCCCATGAATACCCGAACTGAAGCCGACGAAAAAAACTTTCTGAATGAGCGATGCTCCGATACTACGGCAGGGAGAGGATTAAACAATATATGAATGGCCTGGCTATGAGCGGGATAGGGTTTTCATGGTATCGAGGTCTTGTTTGGTGATGGGTTCGGTGCTGTATCTGGCCTTTTCGTATAAGGTAGAGGCAGCGGTGGTGTTGTGGGTTTTTGACTCCATTTGCATTGGAGTGTCGGACCCTAGAATGGAAGATGCATCAATAGACTTCTTGATGTATTTTACAAACATGTATCTGATGCGACCCTCAGGAGTCAGGCGCTTGCGAAGTGTGATGCGATCCTGCTTCTTCTCAAAGGCATTTTCTTCCTTGCAGATTGGGCTTAGGAATTCTCTTTTATCCCTATGGAGCTTGTCCTTAAGACCCATGCCTTTTGAATTAAAGAATCTGTAAAACTCTCTGATTCCGATAATAACAAGGTAGATGATAAATACCGTTACAACTGCTGCCACGATCCAGAATAGGACATTCCAGAGTGTATGCCAGATGGATGTATCCGGCTCAGCTGGAGGAATAAGTCCCCCAAGTCCCCCGCCTGACATAGGCTCACTTACAGGATTTTCATACTCTATTGTCTCCTCAAACTGAAAATGTGAAAACAGCCATCTAAGTACCATTAAAAAGCCTCTTTTTATGACAGAGAGTATTTCTTTTCCATAGTCAAAAAAGATTCCTATAACGATACAGATAAGAGAAATGACGATAGATGCTCCCATCATCAATCTGTTGTTATTACCGATTGCGTCATAGGGCACGTAATCCTTGTTCTTCCAGATTACAAGCGCGTTTCTGGTCTGCCTGAGATTATAAAAGAGCATGCACAGAACAGCCCAGACTACTTCCCCAAGCAGCAGAGGCACTAAAACCTGCTTCTGATGAGTGATAAGGCCAAGCGCAAAAAGGGCCAGAAAGGCAAAAGCTTCAGTTATCTCAGGATAAAACCTGTCCTTATCCTCAACTCTTGAATAAACAGCCAATAGAACTATGATTACTGCAGTAAGTATGCGAAGCGAGAGCATCACGCTTGAAACGTAGATACCGCCAAAATCGCGGCCAGCATAATAGCGAAGGTCCATGATATAAGCAGCATAGATTGGAACCGCAGCCCCCAGAAGATGCATCAGCAAAAATGCGATAAGGTTCTGCACGCGGCCCCTTATTACCTCAGATAGCAAAAGAAATACTACAACCGGAATACTCCCTAAAAAAGCCATATTAAACGTTGTTATCTGAAAGCACATGACAGCCACAGAAAACACCAGGCTTACAAGGAGAACGTTATTTATTATTCTGATAATTTCCAGTTTACGATCTATATTCATTGATGAAGGATCCTCACAAATTCAATTCGTTTATCAGAAGGAGCAGTGTCGTCCATACTTTTTGTAAGTGGGCACATCCAGATAATCTTTCCCTTGGCTTTCGCAAGTTCCTCACCTGCGCGAAGTGCCTTCTCTCTCCTGCTTGTAGAAATATAAAGATAAATAACCTGCGATAATCCACCACTTTCCAGTTCCTTATCCACAAGCTGATCCATATCCGCTGTGCCTTTGGACAGATCAATCCTGGATAGCGCCCTCATTATGCTCTGCATGTGATCCAAGGATGCACCTGCTTCCAGGGATACCTGCTCTGATGTCACTTTATCTTTTCCATTGGTCAAAAGAGATACTGGAATATTCCCGTTTACAAAGCGCATAGCCATAGTAGCCGCAAGCCTAATGCAATCCTCAATAAGCTCTGTCTCAAATAAGATTCCAGGCTCTTCTACATTAAGGACAATCCTGACCTCAGGACTTACCGTATAGTCATGAAGGTTTACCTTAAGACTTCCTGTTCTGGCGCTGGCCTTCCAGTTTATAGAGGACATCTGATCTGTTGGGGCGTAGTCCCTTATTCCTCTAAATGTAAAGTTATCCTCATACAAAAATCTCTGAGCCTGAGCCTCCCCCGAAAGATGCTCAAAAGCCACATCGATTTCACTGTGCTCAAGAAGTCTTGGATAAACATAAAAGAAGGTGTTCTGATCCCTAGTGGCATAATGTATATCCGGGCTAAAAAGATCTGATGCCACAAGGGAAGTCTGCAGGATACTGTAAAATCCCCTCTTTTTACATTTGATCCTAAGAGACCTTGTAATCTTTTCATAAAATCGCAGGCTAAATACATCAATTACATTTACTCTGTCTGTAACTGATGCGTTGGTTGTATCCATAAACTCAAGTCCTACGTCCGTCTGAAAGTTAACCTGCAGGATATGAAGTGGTATGAAATTTCTGTTTGTTATGACCTCTGTTAAAAGAGCTTCTTCCTCTTCTGTAGCTGCTTCTTTTTCAAAAGAAAGGTCGGCTGATAATCCGCGCTGCCAGTACCTGTTAAAAATCTTGCGCTCCAGGACGTACAAAAGCACTAATATCAGAGGTATCAGTATAATTGGCATGGGTACCTCTGTTTACGTTTTATAATATGATCAGTTCAAAAGGCCTGCTTCTGTAGGCACCGGAACTTCTGCAAGAATCTCTTCTATGACAGAAGCAGCATTTTTAGAAGAGCCATAGGTATTTCCCATGATAAGTCGGTGTGCAAGAACTGGTACTGCAAGAGCCTTAATATCTTCTGGTGTCACATAGTTTCTATCATTGGCATATGCCAGAACTTTTGCACAATAAAGAAGTGCAAGACTTCCTCTTGGGCTTACACCTGATGCGACATCGTTTCTTTTTCTGGTAGCCTCAATTATCTCTGTTATGTAGGCAAGTATATCCTGATGCACACAAACAGCCATAGCTTCTTTTCTCATTGCGATGATATCTGATAGACTTGCTACGCTTTCCATCTCTGATAGTTTTTCTGTTTTATTTCCTTCCTGGAATCTCTTTAGGATTTCAAGTTCCTGGGCTTTACCTGGAAATCCCATGGACAGTTTCATGATAAATCTGTCAAGCTGAGCCTCTGGAAGAGGGAATGTTCCGCTGGTTTCAATTGGATTCTGAGTTGCAATTACAAAAAATGCATCAGACAGTTTTCTTGTCTGACCATCTATTGTAACCTGGCGCTCCTCCATACATTCAAGTAGTCCCGCCTGAGTTCTGGGCGTTGCCCTGTTTATCTCATCAGCAAGAAGAATATCGCAAAAAACAGGCCCTTCATTAAATACAAACTCGCCCTTCCCAGCCTGATACACATTAAGTCCTGTAATATCAGATGGCAAAAGATCTGGTGTGAACTGAATCCTGTTAAAGCTTCCATCTATAGAATTAGAAAGGGCTTTAGCAAGCATAGTCTTTCCTGTTCCAGGAACATCCTCTAAAAGCACGTGGCCTCCTGCTACCATGGATACCAGTGTGTAAAGAATTACATCTTCCTTGCCAACTATGATCTTTGCAATGTTTTCTTGAATTTCTTTTATTTTATTCATAAATACCTTCCCCATATTTGTTCTTGATTAAGAAAGAATGTCGCTTGCGACATTCTCGCGCGAGGCGCGGATGCTTTAGCATCATTTTCATCTCGCGCCGATGCGCATCCTTAGCGGAGCGTTTTTTATGATGTAGGAATTTCGGAGAAATTTCCTATATCATAAAATCAAAATGCTTAACATTCAAAACGTGTATGCATTTTTCGCCTATAACATTAAATATATAACAATTCCCCCTCATTGTTACAGCTTTTATTGCAATAATCAAAGCAATATCGCTCATCATAGTTATATAAAACTTTATTTTGTTTTTATACTTTCTTTATTTCGTTAAAGTATGTACAATAGATAGTGAGGGGTGGAACAATGAGAGTGTTTAGTAATGCCAAAACTTTAATGACCTTGTACAAGGATTATCGCACTATGAACGATGATGATCTTTCAGATTTCTATCAGTCCAAGTGCGATTATTATCAGAATTATGTAGGCATCAGCCTTATGGCTGGGGTCCTTGCCTCTATAGGCTTTATTGGAGCAGATTACATAATAAACGGAACTGTGATGCCCACGCTGATTCCCAGGCTATCAGTTCTGATAGGGGTAATTATCTTTTTTATTGTGACCCACTTTTTAAGAAGCCGAAGTATCGTAGTCTTTATGGACTTCTTTTTGGCACACTTTATCGTCCTATCTCTTATCTGGTCTATTTATCACTTAGATGACAGGATACATGCAAGCGAAGGCTTTATCATTATGAACATCGTCTTTTTGACGGTGGGCTTTGTAGCAAAGCCAAGTGAAACCTTCATTTCTTCCGTGGTATTTCTAGTTGAAATCCTGGTCACCAACAATTTCAACCACTATCCCAGCCTTGAAATAATAATCGCTAACCAGATTCCACTGGCTATTGCCGTATTTGTATCACACTTTCTCTTGATGCTTATTTATCTTGATCATTACCGTATTCAGCAAAAGCTTGAGCTTGCCATGGTCACAGATCCTCTAACTCAGGTGTATAACAGGCATCTTTTGGAAAAGATTGTAACTAAAAACGCGTTAAAAGATATATCGGGGCCTGTGGCAATTGCTATGCTTGATATAGATTACTTTAAACAGGTAAATGATGAGCATGGCCACTATACCGGTGATCTTACCCTTTTGTATATTGGACAAAAACTTGCCAGAGGAACTCACGAAGATGATTATGTCATCCGCTATGGTGGTGAAGAATTTGTTATCATTCTAAAGAACTGTGATGTAAATAACGCCTGTGCCCGAATGGAGCAGTTCAGGCGAGATATTGAATCTGCCACTGATACCCCAGTTCCATTTACCATTTCTGTTGGTGTTTCAAGGTATACCGGAGATTTCTCCAAATCAATCCAAAATGTGGATAACGCCCTATACAAAGCCAAGAATACAGGGCGAAATAAGGTTGTTGTCGTTTGATAAAAATATTAAGAAAAAGAATCACTTGCCTTTACCCCAAAGGAAGTGATTCTTTTTATTTATATGCTTATTTGATAACATTGACGGCGCACACTCGTAACTATAGTCATGAGTTAGCCGCCTTTTCTTGACTCTGCTAATTACGTATGGTATTATGCAGGCATGAAAAAATATAGCATATTTACAATAAATTCAGATGTGACGCATGGTAGAGGATATGTATACTGCTTGCAGTACCATATAGTATGGTGTACCAAGTATCGTAAGAAGGTTATTGTTGGTAATATAGAGTCAGATGTTAAAGAACATCTTTACCGTACAGCCGAAGATTTAGACATTAAAATCCTTGCTATGGAAACAATGCCTGACCATATACATATGCTTATAGAATGTAAACCTCAATGCAGGATTTCAGATGCAATTAAAGTATTCAAAGGCAATACTGCAAGATGGCTGTTTCTTACACATCCAGAAATCAAAACTAAGCTTTGGGGTGGACATTTATGGAATCCATCATATTTTGTAGCAACTGTAAGTGAGCGCACTAAAGAGCAGATCACTAATTATATAAGCAGTCAGAAAGAAAAGTAACACATGAAGATATACTCCACGTATTCCGTTAAAATAAAACAATACAATCATATATTTTCTGAGACAGTAACTATATACAGGGATGCTGTCAATTTTCTTATGGATGTATGTCTGGCTGAATGGGACTTAGTTTCTGCCATAAAAGGTAATCAGGCTCAAATGATGTATGTAGAGTCGCTTTGTCATAAAACCAAAGAGAACTCTTCTCCTAAATACGATTTCGATT